>DATMLZ010000081.1:0-5499 GCA_035569955.1 Candidatus Acidiferrum sp. | reverse complement strand
GGCTCAGCCACCGGTTCAGGTGCGACTTGAGGTTCGGGCTCTGCGGTCGCCTCAGCGGAGGGTTCTAAAACCGGATCGAGCTCTTCGCCAGCCACTGGAGCGACCAGAAATTCTTCTGTTGCCGGTGGGCTCTGCTCTTCGCCAATGGCCATTTCCGGGACGGGCTCTTCATGCGTCTGTTCGGCTGGCGCAGGCTGAGTCTGGGGCTCAACGAGGGGGTCAAGATCAAGGACCGGCTCGTCGACAGGCTCGGGAGCCGGAGCTTCCGCGTGCGGTTCCGCCGCAGGCTCGTCGGTGTCCTTGAGCATCGCCTCCCATTCATCGGAGAGGTCGACTTCATCGGTCACCTGCGCGACCTGTGAAACGGGCGGCGCCGGCTGAGCGGGCGCTGGATGAGCGGCTGCCGGAGCTGGCTGGGCGGCAGCTCCGTCATGCTCGTCTTCAAGCGGCACAAGTGAAATCTCGAATTCAGCCGGTCCGCTATGTGCCGGTGCAGCCGGCGCAACACGCGCTTCGCGAGCGGGAGTTCGAGTCTCGGCTTCTGCCGTTGGAGCAGCGCTTGGCGCGGGTGCTGGCAGAGGCGATGGGGCTGCCGGCAACTCTTCTGCCGTCATGCCGGCAGCCGCCTGGAACCTCATCCGAAGTTCGGAGAAGCGCTCGGAATTGTGCGTGTCGCCGCGCTGCGAATAGATCTGTTCAAGCTGAGAGGCGAGCTCGGCCGTGCGCCGCTCGTTGCCCGCGCCAAGATAGAAGTCAAGCAGCCGCTCAAGAGTCGGGGTATGGCGAGGCGCGCGCTCGAGCACGGTCTCAAGAAGCGCGGTGGCCTTTTGAGTCAGACCGTAGCTTGAAAAAAGGTCGACGTCGGTGAGAGCCTGCGCGATGAATTTCTGCGTCTCGTCATCGAACGACTCTTCGGGCACGGTCGGGGCGGCAGGCGCTTCGGTCGTATCAAGCTCCTGTTCCTCGTTCTGTTCAGCCGCAAGCGCCACCGGCTCGGCGGGGGTGGTCGGTTGCGGACCGCGTCCGCTGCGGGCGCGCAACTGATTGAGCTTTTCGACCAGGCGTTCATCGTCCTTGTTGCGGTCGATCAGCTCTTCCATCACGGTCTCGGCGCGGTCGAACTCACCGGACGCCGAATAGAGCTCCACAAGTTGGGTAAGCGCTGAACTCAGTCGGAAGGGATCACTGGTCGTGCGGCTGAAATCGGCAAGCGTTTCAAGAGGGCCCGGATCATTCGGCAAGGCGTTTGCGACGTTGGTCAACGACTTGACGTACTTGTCTTGTTCCCCGGCCTCAATCATCGGATCGCGAAGTTCAGCCAGCAACGGCAGCGCTTGCGAGGGCTGCCCGTTTTCGATCAGCACGTCGACCACGCGATGCAGCAATCCGCTATGCGAGCTTCCTCGCACGAGTTGGTTCCGGGCGCGGTCGGCGGCTTTCTCGACCTGCCCGGCCTTCAGCTCGAGATCGATGATCAGGTTGGTTACTTCGGTGCCCGCATCTGCCTGAGGATGCCGTTCGAACGTCGCGATGGCTTCCTTGGTTTTATCCAGGGCCACAAGGCACTTGCCCTTTAGCAGCAGCGCTTCGGGATTCGAAGCATCGATCGCAATCGCACGTTCAGCCAGTTTTTCGGCCTCGTCTGCCTCACCCCGGTCGAGCAATCGCTGCGCGTAATTCAAATACGTTTCGCCGGCTTCCTTCTTTTGGCCGATGGCGCTGTAAAGCTCTGCCAGCCGCATTTGCACGCGGGGGCTTTCGGGCTCAACTTCCAGCAGCCGATGCAGCACTTCGACCGCCTTCGGCGCGCGATTCGCTTTGAGGTGAGCTTCGGCAATCTGCAAATAAAGAGGGCGCGCTTCACTGAGCACGCCTTGCTGGACGTAAAGATCGGCGAGCCGTTCCAGCGGAGCGAGCTCGTTGGGCGCGAGCTTGGCGATCTTTTTATAGATTGCGATCGCTTTGCTGTTGAAGCCGTCGCCAAGATAAACCTGCGCGAGCCGCTCGAAATACTCGATCGCGTTGGGCATGTCGCCCTGGCGAGCGTAAAGATCGCCCACCGTCATCAGCGTGGCCTGATCCTTCGCGTCATGACGCAGGATCTGGCGGTATTCGCCGATGGCTTGAGCGACTTTCCCCTGATTCAAGTACTTCAGGGCGTTTTCCAGCGCTTTGTTTTTGTTAAACGCCATGGATGTCCGAAGAGCCTGTTCTCTCGGCCGGCAGCGCGCTCGGGCGCAAAGAGCAGCTGAAATTGAAGGTTAGCACGCGGAAAGTGCGTGTCAACGCAACGACACAGACGTGTTGAGGAAGGGGATAACAGGGCGAACGTGGGACAACTGGCCGAAAGGACGGCTCTAGACCCCCGGTACAGGGTCGCCGCAGGGGGGTGCCAGGGGAAGGGCGTCCTGCGTCGCCCCCGACGCCCAGCAACGGGCCTCCCGAACCGGAGCATACGAAAAGCGGTGGAGCGGGGTAGGTCCGTGCCTCCGGAGCGCTTCCAAATGATCCGGCGTGCCGTAGCCCTTGTTCTGCGCCCAACCGTATTGCGGGTACATCTCGTCCAGCCCGGTCATGATCTCGTCCCGGGCGACTTTCGCCAGGATTGAAGCGGCCGCGATTGACACCGAGCGGGCATCGCCGTGGATCAGCGCCCGCTGCTCGACGGGCAGATCGAGTTCGATAGCGTCCAGTAACAGATAGTCCGGCGACGGACGAAGCTGGGACACGGCCGCAACCATCGCCTGGCGGCTGGCTTGATAAATGTTCCACGCGTCGATGCGCGTCGAATCGATTTCCGCGATGGCCCACGCGAGAGCGTGACGGCGAACTCGTACGGCAAGTTCCGCGCGTCGTTCAGGGGAGAGCTTCTTTGAGTCGTCGAGGCCGACGATCCGCCGCCGCGGATTGAGAACCACCGCAGCGGCCACGACCGGGCCACAGAGGGAACCGCGGCCCGCCTCGTCTAACCCGGCGATGCGCATCCAGCCAAGCTGACGAGCTTCGCGTTCGTAACGTGCCGAGCAGAGCCGCGACATCGGCGGGAATTTTAACACATGGCTCCGCGACGGATCTGGTCTCGCGCGAAAAATATTTGCCCGTCTGTGGAAAAAAGCAAAGCCCGCACCGAGTTTTTCGCGATGCGGGCCGGACTTCCACCAGGTTTGCGGAGATGGTGATTCTTATTCGGCGGACTTGCCCGCTGCCGCGGCGGCCGTCTCAACTTTGTCGGCGCGCTTGATGCGGGCGGCTTTGCCTTTCAGATTGCGCAGATAATTCAGTTTCGCGCGGCGCACACGGCCCTGCCGCACCACTTCGATCGAGCTGATCATCGGCGAATGCATGGGGAAAATTCTTTCAACGCCAATGCCGAAACTCACTCGGCGAACAGTGAAGCTCTCGCCGAGCAATTCGCCGCGGCGAGCCATCACGACGCCCTCGAATGGCTGGATGCGTTCCTTGTCTCCTTCGCCTTCCTTCAGGCGAACGTGAACGCGGATCGTGTCGCCCGGACTGAACACAGGAATATCCTTGCGAATTTGAGACTCCTGCACCTTGGCGATAATCGGTTTCATGACTGTTATTCCCTGCAGACCCACTCGGGCGGGGCCAGCAAACAACGCACAATCCCCAATTATAGCGGATTTCCCGTGCGGCTCCCAGGCAAATTTCAAAGCGGGTTGGCTATTTTCAAGCGCCCACCGAGCGGTCCCGGAGCCTTGGGCCACGGGAATCAAGCCCGCAACGGCTGAGAAAGAACCCAAGACTCGCAAGGGGAACAACCGCGCGACCGACTGGCCAAAACGCGGACGAGCCAACCAGATGCCCGCGCCGGCCTTGGCTTTGTCCTGATTCTATTGTTGCGCCTGGCTTGCGAGGAGATCGGGGCGATTGCGGCGGGTTTTTTCCACGGCTCTTTCGCGACGCCAGCGGCGAATCTGTTCGTGATTTCCGCCCACGAGCACCTCGGGAACATCCCAACCCCGAAACGATTGCGGCCGCGTGTAATGCGGGTAATCAAGGAGCGCTGCGGGTTGCCATTGGTGATTGGCGAAAATAGCCTGCGGTTCGACCGGAATTTCAATCGCGCTGAAGGATTCGTTTACAGCAGAGTCTTGGTTGCCAAGCGCGCCCGGAATCAATCGTGTGACCGCATCGATGATCATGGTGGCCGGCAGTTCTCCCCCCGACAACACGAAATCGCCAATCGAAAGCTCATCGGTTGCAAGGTGTTCTGCCACGCGTTCATCGACGCCTTCGTAGCGGCCACAGAGCAGGATTACACGCTTGAGCCCGGACAGCCGGCGCGCCGTCGACTGGCGAAAGAGTTTGCCCGCCGCCGAGAGCAACACAATCGCCGTATCGGCCGGCGGCTTTGCGCCTTCACCTCCCAATAGCGACTCTACCGCGTCAAAAATCGGCGCCGGTTTCAGCACCATTCCCTCGCCGCCGCCAAACGGACGATCATCCACCGTGCGGTGGCGATCGCTGGTAAACGCGCGCAGATCATGAACGTGCGTCTCAATCAGGCGCGCCTCGGCGGCGCGGCGCACGATGCCGTGATCGAGCGGACCTACGAAGAATTCCGGGAAAATTGTGATCAGATCGAAACGCATCGGCCGGCCGTGTGGCGCAAACAGTCTACGACAGCCACTCGGCTGTCAGGAACCGGAGTTCAGATCCCGCAAACCTTCAGGGAGCGCAACGGTAATCCGGCGCGCCGTCAGATCAATGCTCAAGCAAATGTCCCCGGCAAGCGGCACAAGAATCTCGCCCGCAGGCGTGCTCACGGCCAGGTTCGGCGTGCCCGCCACGGCTTCACCTGTGAACTCTACGTCGCGAACGCGCCCAACCAATGCACCGCTCGGTTCCACAACCTCGCATCCTGTGAGGTCGCTGACGTAGTAGCTGCCCTGTGGAAGCGGCAAACGCTCCGTAATCGGAATTTGCACTTCGAGGCCTACCAGTTTCTTTGCCTCGTCGATCGAATCGCAACCTTCGAAGTGAAAAATCGCCTGGCCGCCGCGACTCTGGCTCAGCCAACAGGAGCGTATCGCTCGCCTGCCCAAGCCATTCGCCGCCGTATGGATTCTCGGGTCGGTAAGCTCGACCGATTTGAGGGATTTGAGGCGCTGGGGAAAATCGGTGAGGATTTCGGCGGCCACTTCACCGCGAAGGCCGTGCGGCCGAAGAATTCGCGCGAGCGTGACGTATGCCGCCCTTGTATCCACACTATTCCAGAATTTCTAGCGTGTATCTCTTTCTCAATTTCATCCCGGCTGCCCCGAGCAAAGTGCGGATCGATTTTGCGGTTCTGCCTTGCTTACCGATTACCTTGCCGAGGTCTTCGGGGTGGACTCTTAATTCCAGGACGGTTACTTGCTCCCCATCGATTGCTTTGACTTGAACTTGGTCCGGATGATCTACAAGTGCTTTCGCTATGGATTCGACCAACTCCCTCATTACACTTCCTCCGAGCTTGACGCGCGCAGGAGAGAA
>DATMLZ010000080.1:0-3306 GCA_035569955.1 Candidatus Acidiferrum sp. | reverse complement strand
GGTCGGGGAGGCGTTACAGACAGCGGGCCACTTGTTGCGCGCGATTCCACCTATCGCGCAATCCCCTTTTGAATTTCCCCACGCTGAATAATTCCGCGGCAATGTATTGTGCCTTCGGCGCGACCGTTATTCGAAATATCGTTCGTCGCGGACACGGCTCGCTTTTCGCGCGAAGAAATCGCGCTCGCGTCGGAACGGTGGGTGCCCGCCGCTTGATGGAAAATACCGAGAGCGACTACGAGTTCAGACGGCGGATGAGTTCACGCAGCCGCGCGCGATCTGCCGCGGCCATCTGCGTGAATTCGACGCCCATTCCTTGGTTCTTGTTCGAATAGCGGACGGTGCCCTCGATTCGCATCTCGCCTTCGGGAAGTGAAAACAGGAGCTTGATCGCCGAGCCTTGACCGAGCGGAGTGCGCGTAGCGATGAAAACGCCACCGAGACTCAAATCGCGCACTCTGCAGACCGAAGGAGATCCGTCTGTTCGCCAAGCGACCCAAAGACCCTTTGCGGTTTCCACGCGCGGGGTGCGGCGATTCTCCTGGCCTTGTCGCTTCGTCGTCATCGACCGATGTCAGTTTGGGAGAACAGATTTTTGTGACGCGACGCCCGCGCACAGTGTAGCCGCAGGAAACGGGCGCGGTAAAGAACGTTGATGAATTAGCCGTCGAACGCTCTTTTTGCGAACGTGCCGATCTAGAACTGCGCGAAACGATAGTACGTTCGTAACATTGACCGGCACGTCCCGGAAATTTACTTTGTTCCTCGACAATTCGGAAAGGAACTCTGGTACCCCCAAAAAGGCCAGGGAGAGGGTGGGTGTGTACTCTTACGACACACTACAGCATTTTCCCCTCTTGATGGCACCAAACCGCACTAGACTCCTCGCGGGCGATTTCTTCGCCCAAGAGGGGTCACATGAACAAGTGGTCAATTTCCTGCGGTTTGGCGCTGTTGGTATTAACGAGTTCCATGGCTCTGAAGGCGAGCGTGGGCGGCTCAGTGGTACCAGTTCCTCCGCCGACGCCAGGCCTTGCGGTAGTGCCGGTTCCTCCGCCGACACCGGGCGTTGTTCCGGTGCCGCCGCCGACGCCAGGTATTCGATAGGCTAGGTCGGGGACCAGAAATCCGAATTCGTTAGAAACGGAAGAGGATGGCTGGTCACCTACAATATCTTGCTTCACTTGTAGGCTTCCTCGCAGAAGTTGCCGTGGTGGTGTGCGCGTGCAGACCAAAGAATTTTAGCCGGTATCTTCCGCTTGGCTTCTACATGCTCTGTGGCGCGATCGATACGGTTGCGCTTTACTCCTGCTTGACCAAGTTCGGCTCAGGATCGGATACCTATCGGTATCTCTATTTTTATTCCGATAGCCTGATGATGCTCGCGATCTACTGGGTCATCATTCGATTCTACCTTCAAGTCTTTGAAGAGATGGGCATGAGTCAGGTGATCCGCCGGGCCGCTGCTTTTCTACTCGGCGGCGCCGCCCTGTTTTCTTACTTCGTCGTCCACGCCAATCGCAATCATCTGACACTCCAGTTTGCCATCGAGCTCGGCCAGAACCTTTATTTCATCGGTGTTGTGCTGATCTATCTGCTTTGGGGCGCGCTGGTGAAATTGAAGCAGACGCGTAACAGAACTGCGCAATTCGTGCTCGCGCTCGGCATTTATTTCAGCGCGACAGCAGCGAGCTACGCGATCGTCACATTGTTCCCCAGTCTTGAAAGCAACGTGATCCTCGAGTGGGTTCCTCCTGCGATGGGTCTCTGGTTGCCGCTGGCGTGGACTTACACGTTCCTGAAGGTTCCGGAAGTCACACCGGAGATGACACAGGCTCCGGCGCTTCTGGAGGCGAAGGCGGCCGCATGATGGCATCTCTCATCTGCGTGTTTTCCGTGGCTGCCTTGATGCAGCTGATGGCGGCGTATTGTCGCTCGATCCTTGCGTCGAGCCGCCGGGTTGAACTCTCTGACCGCGTGCGCGACGTTGCCGGGTTCGTCGATGACCGCGTGGGCGTGGGTGATTTCGGCCGGCTCCTGCAGCTTGTGCGCTTGTGCCCGGAGCGCGGAGACGATCACGGAGACATTCGCGCCGTGGGCGCCTACTACCGCGCTTTGCGCTTTCTGAATCGGGCGACCAACACGCTTGTGCCGCAGGTTGCCGCCTGGGCCAACCGCGAATGCGAGAACTGCTCTTACTTTGCGGCGGTTGCGCTTGATCGCCGGATTTCCTACAGCCGCGATCTTTTCACACAGCAGCTCGGCAGCCGCGCCTAGTAGACTCGCCCGGCGGGCGGCGCAGCACGGCCACACTCCTGCGTTTCACTCCCTTTGATTTCGGCGGCTCGTGCGGCATGCGCGAAACTCCCCGAGCGAATTCGCGACGCTCGGCTGCGGTGGCATAATACTCGCGCGATATGAAAACGAGCCTGCAACAACGCTTCTTGCGCGCGGTCGAGCGCAGTCGGCTGATCGTGCCGGGCGATCGAATTGGCGCAGCCGTGTCAGGTGGCGCCGACTCGGTCGCGCTGTTCCGGCTGCTTGAGGCGGTTCGCGCGGATCTGGGAATTACGCTGGTAGTGGTGCATTTCGATCACCAGCTTCGCGAGGAGTCTGCCGTTGACGCAAGGTTTGTCCAAGATCTTGCCGACCGGGCCGGGCTTGTCTGCGTCAGCGGACAGGGCGGCGTCGCCGAAGCAGCAGCCAGGAATAAATGGAACATCGAAGACGCGGCACGGCGGCTCCGTTATCGGTTTTTCGCAGATGTCGTCGAGAACAAACAAGCGACCAAGATCGCCGTGGCGCACACGATGGACGATCAGGCCGAGACGGTGCTGGCGCGAATGTTGCGCGGATCCGGACCGGCCGGGCTTGCCGGGATTCACCCGACCAACGGCCGGATTGTGCGGCCGCTTTTGGAATTTCGGCGCTTGGCATTACGCGAATATTTGCGCGAAATCGGGCAGGAGTGGCGCGAGGACTCGACCAATCGCGACCTGACTCGGCAACGCGCGCGAATCCGCGAAAATCTGCTACCGGTCATGGAGCGTGATTTTTCGCGGCATACGGTTCGACATCTGGCGACGCTCGCGCGACTCTCACACGAGGAAAATCAGTTTTGGACCGCGCTCGTCGAAGACCGATTCCGGACGCTCGCGACCAGGCGGACCAATACGGTGTCTATTCCCCGGGCGAAGCTGATTGCGCCCCTTGAGATCGCTCCCGGTTCCATGGCGCAGCGCGCACTTACTGAACGGTTGGTGCGCCGTCTATATGAAAGCGTGCGCGAGAAAGCCGGCGAATTGG
>DATMLZ010000079.1:0-2928 GCA_035569955.1 Candidatus Acidiferrum sp. | reverse complement strand
GTTTTGACCGCCGAGACGGGAGCGAGTGTAACGCCGCCCTTTTGATTTGGCTAGCAAAAACCTTTTTTACCCTGTAAAAACAGCATCGGCTACACACTGCTTTTGCAGGCAGAGCGGAAGAAATGCGGGGAGGAATCCAGCCCCGAGGATGAGTATACGTCGGCGTAAAGGGTGCCGGAGAGTCCGGGCGAAACTGCTTTTTGAAACACGTAACCCGCGTTGTCAGGTTCGACTAGGAAGACGCCTGGGCCTTTGCCTTTCGAACGGCTGCAAGCCCTTGCCAGTCTTCGAGATCCTGATCGGGCTTTTCCCGGCGGTATTTGGCGTAGAAGGCGATACCGTCTGCGTCTTCGAGGATATCGACCTCGATCCCCTTCTGCCGGAGCATCTGTTCGTTCCCTGCTGAGTTCGTCACATCCCCGACAACGAGGCGCGCAAATTGGCGCATATAAATCAGCGCAGCGCAGACATCGCAAGGACTGAGCGAAGTGAACATGGTGGTTTGGCTGAAATCGAGGCGGCCGGCGTCCCGTGCGGCGGAGGTTTCGCCGTGGTTGTAAGGATGATTTTCCTGAACGAGAGTGTTGTGGCCTTTGCCCACGATCTGACGCGTCTTGTTGTCGATGATCACGCCGCCGATCGGAGATCCGCCCTCTTCATAGCCTTTGCGGGCCAGCAGAAATGCCAGGCGCATGAAATCTCGGTCCGTAAGTTTGGCGATGAAGCCTTCTTCGACGACTTTTGGCAAGCTTTTCGTCGGCAGATGCGCGATCGCGTTTAGGACTTCGTCGTTCACGGGCATGTCTTTGGTGATGAAGGCTTTCATTCTGGCATCTCCTGCAGGTGGCGCTCAGTTCGCGGCTTCATTCTGCGAGAAACTCCCGAAAAAGAAAAGTCCCGCTACGATTCGGGAGTGGCGATCGCTTTCCCGCGTGCGCCGATCACGAAGTACAAAAGGACGGCCGCCAAATAGGCGAGATAGACATATGGAAGCCTTCCGTAAGGGCCCTCCGGTACAGGATACAAATTGCCGACCAGCGCGAGAATCATAGCGAGAAAAGCAAGCCAAGGGATCGTCCTCGTCGCGGCGTTGACGATACCGTGGTGATCGCGCAAATAGCGCGGCAACGCGAAGCAAACCAGCCCGTACGCGACGATGAACCCATACGTTGCGAGCGCGCCTGTCCATCCATATATATCGAGGCCGCTCGCGCCTCGCGCGGCGAGCACGGCAATGGGGATAAATGCGGCGAGGCCCGCGATGATGATCGCAACGGTCGGTGTCTCGTTTTTTGCGTGCGTCGTGCGAACCGATTCGTGCGTCAGGCCGTGATGTGCCATCAGCAGCAGCACGCGCGCAGCGGCGGTGATGCAGGCGAGCGTGCCAGCGAACATGCTCACGACAGCACCAATGTCGATGACCAGCCCGAAACCGGGCATTCGCCCGACCAGCGCCAGGACACGAAAGGGGGCGTCGCTCGTCGCAAGATTTTGGCCAGCCATCCGGAAGCCGAGCACTTCGGTGTACGCGCAGATCGCGAAGAATAGTCCTCCGAGAATCGAACTTTGCAGGACAGCTCGCGGGATCGTCTTCAGCGGGTCACGCGCTTCGGCGCCCAGCGTTGTGGCGCTTTCAAAGCCGACAAAGCTGAACAGTGCGAGCACAAGGCCGAGGCGAAGACCGCTGCCCGTCATGCCGTGCAAGTGGAATTGATCGGTATCCGCGCGCAACCCGCGGCGAGCGAGCACGAGAATCACAACGACGATGATCGAACTCACCGAGACGGCTTCGATCCACAGCATCACGCGAGCGGAAATTTTTACGTCCCGCCACGCAGTCCACATCGAAATCCCCGTCACGATTGTGGCGAGAAGCACGGCGGAAACTTCATGGTGGATCAAATCAGCCAGCAGGAAATTTGCGTAATAGAAAAAGCCGGCCAGAACACTTGCGCCGGTGCCGACGTAAGCGAGAAAAAGGCTCCATCCTGCCACCGCGCCGAGCCAACGCGGCAAAATCATTGACGCGTAGGAATAGAGCGAACCGGGCGAAGAGGAAAAACGCGCGAACCGTCCGACGCACCAGGCCACGAGCAGAATCGCAGCCGTGGCGAGGACATAGGCCAGCCAGGTGCCGTTCCCGGCGAGCGCGCAGACCAGCGGAATCGTCGCCACCGGAGTCGCGGTCGGCGCGATGGTCGAGATGGATTGCGCGAGCGTTTCGAGCGGCGAGAGCACTTCGCGGCGCAAACCGTAGCTGTTCGATAGAGCGCCTGCGGACGAGCTTTGTGTTGTCGCGTCGGTCGAAGCTTCAGAAGGCTGATCGGCAAAGGCCATGCAGTACGATACCGACGGCGCGCGAACCGGGCAAGCGACACTTGCGACTCGAGGGTGATTTCGTCCGCCGCGTCCTCGTGCGGACGCTTTATTTGCCGTCGCGCTACTTCGCCATTTCGCGAGCCCTGCGCAGTAGATCCTTGCGAGCGGACCCGTCCATATTCTCGACGGCCTTCAGCAAGCTTTGAATATATTTTGCTTCGCCGGCATTCCTTCCGAACGGGAGCTTGCGCCGGCCGTCACTTACGATTGCGTCAACCTCGGGCGGCTTTTCACCTTCGTAGAAAACCTGATAGAGCGGCAATTCGAGGGCCCGGGCGATTTTTTCGACTGTTTCAAGGGAGGGGACCGTGTGGCCGTTTTCGACGCGCGATGTGTAGCAACGGAGTAGACCGCTTCTCTCCTCCAGATCTCCCTGTGTCAGACCTTTCTTTTCGCGCAGGGCCCGAATGCGCTCTCCAATCAACATGAAACCTCCAGTACTGTCCTTCGGTGTTTTGGTCGGGATGATAGCAGTTTACTGTGTCGGCTACAAATTCAGCGCGAACGGTCTGGGGTACTGAACTTTCGGCGGCCTTTCTGATTCTTGCG
>DATMLZ010000078.1:0-2392 GCA_035569955.1 Candidatus Acidiferrum sp. | reverse complement strand
ATACGCAGCTGATGATCCCCATACTTCTCGCGGACTCCGAAGATCCAAAATCGGCCCACGATTTTGGGAAGGACATTCTCCCGCGCATTATTTCGAAACATCGCGTGTTCGCTTACAACTTCGTGGATGAAAATCAGAAGGACGCGCTTTACTGGCGCGATGTAGGGACGCTGGACGCCTACTACGAAGCGAACATGGATTTGGTGAGTGTATCGCCGGTTTTCAATTTGTACGACAACAATTGGCCGCTGCGTACCTGGCAGCACCAGTATCCGCCCGCGAAATTTGTGTTTGCCGATCCCGAGCGCATGGGCGTGGCGCTCGACTCTATCGTGGCTGGAGGCTCGGTGATTTCCGGCGGACGAGTGCAGCGGTGCGTGATCGGGAACAACGTTCGCGTGAACAGCTATTCCGAAGTGAGCGATTCGATCATCTACAACCACGTGAATATCGGGCGACATTCGCGCATTCGCCGCGCGATCATTGACCGTCACGTTAGCCTTCCCGAGCGAACGGAGATCGGATACGACACCGAGGCCGACCGGCGTCGCTTCCACGTGACGGATTCGGGGATCGTGGTCGTCGTTCGACAGGAATCTCTTATCGAAGAACCTGAAACCGCTTAGCAGCGAAGGTAGCGGGCAATCCAACTCATCGATCTCTTGTTTCTCCTTGCCTCTGTGCGTCCGGGGCAATCTTCTGTAAAATCATTAATTCGCTTTTATCCAGGAGAACAGACAGATATGTCTACGAATATCACTCGCGTCAGCGCGCGGCAGGTCATCGACTCGCGCGGGAATCCCACTGTCGAAGCCGACGTGTACGTCGGAACCGGCGCTAAGGGGCGCGCCGCGGTCCCGTCTGGTGCATCCACCGGGGAACATGAGGCGCTGGAGCTACGCGACGGGGACAAGTCGCGGTATCTCGGCAAGGGCGTGCTAAAGGCCGTGGGCAATGTTAACGGCGAAATTGCCAAGGCCGTTGTGGGCCTGGACGCTGCCGACCAGCGGGGGCTGGACAAGCGCATGATCGAACTAGACGGCACTCCTACCAAGTCGCGGCTCGGGGCTAACGCGATCCTCGCTGTTTCGATGGCCGCGGCGCGCGGAGCCACGGCTGCCCAGAATCTTCCGCTGTACAAATACTTGGCGCACTATTCCACGGACAAGAGCGCGAATCTTCTGCCTGTTCCGATGATGAACATCTTGAATGGCGGCGCTCACGCCGATAGCTCAGTCGACTTCCAGGAATTTATGGTCATGCCCATTGGGGCGCCGAACTTTTCGGAAGCCCTGCGCTGGGGCGTGGAAATATTTCATGCGCTGAAAGCTGCTCTGAAAAGGCACGGATATTCGACTGCGGTAGGAGATGAAGGCGGATTCGCGCCGAGCTGCAAGTCGAATGAGGAAGCGATTCAGATCGTGCTCGAAGCGATTGGCTCGGCGGGTTACAAGCCGGGCGAACAGGTCAGCATTGCGCTCGATCCGGCCTCCAGCGAATTCTACGACAAAGCTAGCGGGAATTATGTTTTCAAAAAGTCGGATAAGTCCGCTCACTCTTCGGAGCAGATGGCGGCATACTGGACGAGTTGGGTCGAGAAATATCCTATCGTTTCTATCGAAGATGGAATGGCGGAAGACGATTGGCCCGGTTGGAAGGCGCTGACACAATCGGTCGGCGCGAAGTCTTCCAAGAAAAGGATTCAGCTTGTGGGCGACGACCTCTTTGTGACTAACACGACGCGGTTGTCGCGCGGCATTAAAGAGGGTATTGCGAACGCGATTCTCATCAAACTCAATCAGATTGGGAGCGTGACGGAAACCATCGATGCCATCGAAATGGCGCGCAAAGCCGGCTACAACTCGATCATTTCGCATCGCTCCGGCGAGACCGAAGACACTTTCATCGCCGATCTCGCTGTTGCCACAGGCGCTGGCCAAATCAAAACGGGCTCGGCCTCCCGCACGGACCGGATCGCGAAATACAACCAGCTTCTGCGCATCGAGGAAGAACTAGGCTCGGCAGCCCGGTTCAATGGGGCCGCCCTAGGCTAGGCGAAGGTCTTACTCAATTTGGGGGCGCAGACCGCTGCGACTGCTTCATGCTCGGAGGTTGAAGCCTTCACCGACCCTCGGAACGGAAGATGCGTCGCCGCAAAAAGAGAGCGGCGGCAAACCAAAAGAGGTAGCTCCGGGGCTTTTGCCCGAGTGACGTCATGACGCAAGCGCCAAAATCTTCCTCGCATGGTGAAGGCGTATGTATCCGCAGCGCGAGCCGCGGTGACATTCCCGCGCTCGTCCAACTCATCAACGCAGCATTCCTTGTCGAGCAATTTGTTTTCGACGGCGATCGTATTAACGCCGAGGAGACACAGGCGTTCATGGAAACAGGC
>DATMLZ010000077.1:0-15151 GCA_035569955.1 Candidatus Acidiferrum sp. | reverse complement strand
TGTGGCGTAGCAAGGTTTTGCCGCCGAGACGTACGCGCATGTTGATTTGCTGCATGCGTCCGAAAATCCGGCCATAGATCGGTCTAGCGGCACGATTCAACCGAATATAGTCATCGCAATCACAGAAACGTGCGAGAACTTTTCACTCCAGTGGCCCACTACCGGCACGCTCCACATCCGCCGCACCGGGTGCAGCAGCCCTGATGATTCAAGAGGCCTTCTCGCGCGCAAGACCAACTGGGAAGAGATCACGATCTTGCAGGAAGCAGCGAACTGAACGCGTTCCCCACGGTACCCTCTCCACGCTCTGTCTCTGCTAGAATAAAATCGCCGTAATGTCCGGCAACGTCGATGATTTCCCTCTTTGGCAAAGAAGAAAAAGAACCAACGCTTCTTGCGCGACTAAAGCAGTCGGTCACCAAGACGCGGACCGAGCTCGCCGCCCGCGTCGAGCAATTGCTCACGGGCGACAGGCCTGTCGATCCTGAACTTCTCAAACAGCTTGAGACGGCGCTGTTGAGCGCCGACATTGGCACGCGCACGACGCGTGAGGTGATCGGCGCCATGCGTGAACAGGTCAATCAGCACAAACTCGAGGGTTCTGCAGCGCTAAAAAGCGCTCTGAAAACGGAAATACGCAAGATCCTCAGCGCGCCCGCCGCCACGCAATCCAACGGCAACGGCGCAACCTTCGCGCCTCCGCGCGTACTGTTCGTCGTGGGCGTCAACGGCACGGGCAAAACGACCACCATTGGCAAGCTCGCGAATCGCCTAAAAAAGGAAGGCGCAAACGTGATGCTCTGCGCCGCCGATACATTCCGCGCTGCCGCCATCGAACAGCTCGAAGTCTGGGGAAAACGCTCGGGCGTCGAAGTGATCAAGCAAAAGTCGGGCGCCGATCCTTCGGCAGTAATTTTTGACGCCCTTTCGGCCGCTCGTTCGCGGGCGGCCGATCTTGTGATCGTTGACACTGCCGGGCGTCTGCACAACAAATCAAATCTCATGGCCGAGCTCGACAAAATGAAGCGCACCGCTGCGAAAGTCGTCCCCGGCGCTCCACACGACGTGCTTCTCGTGCTCGACGCAACCACGGGTCAGAACGGTCTCAATCAGGCACGCGAATTTTGGAACACGGCCGGCGTCACTGGCATCGTCCTCACCAAGCTGGATGGCACGGCCAAGGGCGGAATTGTTGTCGCCATCGCGCGTGAGCTGAATCTGCCGATTCGCTACGTCGGTACGGGCGAACAGATCGACGACCTCGTCCCATTCGATGCCCAGACTTATGTCGACTCGCTCTTCGATTAACACGGCGCCGAAGCCATCCGAAATCGACCGGCAGAATATGGCCCGTGCGCTTGAACTTGCCCGGCGCGGCGTCGCGCAAGCGCATCCGAATCCGCTCGTTGCTGCGGTCCTTTTCAAACATGGCGTCACAGTCGGCGAGGGCGTTCACGTCTACGAGCAACGCGACCACGCCGAAATTCTCGCATTGCGCCAGGCGGGCGAAAAAGCCTGGGGCTCGACAGCTTACGTAAATCTCGAACCGTGCTGCACGACGGGCCGCACCGGTCCCTGTACGGCAGCGCTGATTTCCGCAAAAGTGAAGCAGGTTTACGCGGCGATGGAGGATCCCAACCCGGCCGTCGCCGGAAAGGGATTGGCCGAGCTGAAGCGTGCGGGCATCTTGGTCCACGTGGGCCTTCTGGAAGACGAAGCCAAAAAGCTCAACGAAGATTTCGCGAAATGGATCACGACCGGTTTGCCCTTTGTAACCCTGAAGACGGCCACGACTCTCGACGGCCAGATTGCGATCCGCGCCACCGAAATGACGCCGATTACCGGCGACGCCTCACGCAAAGCGTCTCACGAAATGCGACATCGTGCCGACGCACTCCTCACCGGCATCGGAACGATACTCGCCGACAACCCGCAGCTCACAGACCGATCGGGTCTGCCACGCCGCCGCAGACTTTTGCGTGTGGTCCTCGACTCAAAGCTGCGCCTGCCGCTCAAATCGCAACTCGTACTCTCGGGCAAGGGCGATATTCTTGTCTACACAACGCAACCGGTTGATTCGCCGCGTGCCCGAGCGCTCGGCGTTGTGGGAGTCGAAGTCGTTCAGTTGCCGGGCAACGGCGAACGCGTCGATTTGCAGGCGGCCATTCGCGATCTCGGCCAGAGGCAACTCGTCAACCTCATAATGGAAGCGGGAGCCGAAGTAAACGGCGCCGCGCTGGCAGCAGGCGTGGTAGACAAAGTGGCGTTGTTTTACGCGCCAAAATTCATCGGTGCGGACGGAGTGCCGATCGCGCGAACCACTTCCAAACAGCTCGCGCATTTGGCGGCTCTCTCAAGGCTCACCGTGCAATCTTACGAGCCGGATATTCTTGTCGAAGGATATTTCCGCGACGTCTACGCCAAGCCCAAACCCAACGCCCGCCGCCGCGCTTAGCCGGCGCCTCGCCGGCCAGTGCACGCGCAAGATCAATCTGCCGCTATACTAGTCTTCACGCCAATGTTCACTGGAATCATCGAACAACTCGGAAGCGTGAAATCGCTCGAAGCCAACGACGAGGGCGGCACGCTACGCATCGACCTTTCGAAAAACCCAGAAATCGCCAGGGGCATGAAACTCGGCGACAGCATTGCCGTGAACGGCTGCTGTCTGACCGTCGTCGATTTCGGCAAGAAATTTTTCTCCGCCGATCTTTCCGGGGAGACACTGCGCCGGACATCTCTGGGCGAAATGAAACCAGGCGATCCGGTGAACCTTGAACGTCCACTCGCTGCCGGCGCGCGCCTTGGCGGACATTTCGTGCAGGGCCACGTCGACGGCGTAGGGCGCGTCACCGCTCTCACCCCGGAAGGTGAAAACTGGTGGCTCTCGGTGCGCGTGCCGGAGTGCTTGCGCCGCTACGTCGCCGAAAAAGGCTCCCTCGCCATCGCAGGCGTCAGCTTGACGGTCGCTCGCTGGCAGGACGGCGTCGCGAGCATCGCCGTTATTCCCTTCACGTATCAACACACCAATGTGCATTCGCTCACCGGGGGCTCCGGCGTAAATCTCGAAGTCGATATCCTTGCAAAATATGTTGAGTCCCTGCTCGCCAATTCGATCATGTCGAATGGAAAAAATGCGCAGTCATCACCGGGCCTCTCGATCGCGCAATTGACCGAGCAGGGTTTCTGAAATGCGCGCCGCAGCAAACGCGACAGCAGCGCTCACCGCGCTGATCGTTGCGAGTTCGCTCGTGTCGTCAAACCTGTGCGCGCAATCCGCCACGCCAACTTCGAATCGGCCGTCGTTTGAAGTGATTTCCGTCAAGCCGCACAAAGAGGGTCCGGGCTCGAACAACTTCGGTCAATCAGGCGGACACGTCTCTGTGAAGGGCGCTTCGCTGCAGAAGCTCATGGCCGTTGCGTACAACCTGCCCAGCTTGAGCGAGGTCGTGAACACGGTCGTCGGCATGCCCTCGTGGGGAGTCACCGACACGTTTGACATTGAGGCCGAGGCACCCGGAAACCCCACGCCCGAGCAAGAGCGCCTGATGTTTCAATCGCTGTTGGCGGATCGGTTTAATCTGGCGTTGCACCACGAAACAGAGCAACGACCAATTTACGCACTCCTCTTCGTAAAACCGGGAAAATTCGGCTTGCAACTCCGCCCATACTCGGCGAGCGACGGTTGTGATCAATCCTCTGCTTCACAGAATCCGCAACAGCAGCCCGATTCAAAACGAACTGATTCTCCCGTTGAAATGGCAATGGCCGCTTTGCAAAGATTCCCGTGTGGACGCGTCGTGGGCGGGCTTCTCTCGTCAAACGACCACACGCAGGTTTGGTCCGGCGGACGGAAGGTGAATATGGACGCGATCGCTGCATCCATCGGAACGATGGAGTACACGGATCGGCCGATTGTGAATCGCACCGGTGTCGCGGGAGACTTTGATTTCACCGTCGAATGGGATAGCCGTGTACAGGATCTGCAAGCCGGCAGCGCCAATCCGTCTGGCCTCTCCCTTTTTGAAGCGCTGAGCGATCAACTCGGCCTCAAAGTCGAATCTCAAAAGGGCTCCGTCGATGTCCTCGTCATCGATAAGGTCGAGCGACCGACTGAAAACTGACGCCTGCAAGGGGAAAAGAAGTACAGCAGACCAAAGGAGCAAATAATGTTGAACATCGGAATCATCGTGGGTAGTACCCGCCCGGGACGCAAAGCCGGCGCAGTCGCCAAGTGGACTCATGACTTGCTGAAAACGCGCAACGACGCGAATTTCGAGATCGTCGACATTGACGAATACAAGCTCCCACTCCTTGATGAACCCGTACCCGCGATGAGAAAGCAATACAACAAGCCGCACACGAAATCGTGGTCCGCGAAAATCGATTCGCTCGACGCCTTCATCTTCGTGACGCCGGAATACAACCACGCAACTTCCGGCGCGCTGAAAAATGCTATCGACTTTCTGTTCCATGAGTGGAACAACAAGGCGGCGGGATTTGTCAGTTACGGAAGCTCGGGCGGTGTCCGGGCCGTTGAAAATCTAAGGCTGGTAATGGGCGAGATCAAGGTTGCGGACGTGCGGGCGCAGGTCGCGCTTTCCATCTTCACTGACTTTGAGAATTTCACTACATTTAAGCCGCACGAAAACCACGACAAGACCGTGCATGCCGTGGCCGACGAGGTAATTGCCTGGGGAGGCGGCTTGAAAACGCTTCGACCAAACGCAAAATAGCGGTCGACGCGAAAGCTATTCGCGCAGCCGCTCCCGGGTGCGCCTGCCGGCTCTCCTTCTGGGCGGCTCTTGCGACTAGAATCGGCAATCCCAAATCACTTTCGGAATAGCGCGTTGCAGGTCAGGCTAGGCCGCTTCTTCAGCCTTGCTGCGGGCCCCGCGCCAATAGAGGACCAATCCAAACAGCACGAAGAATCCGGTCCCGGCGACGAGCTTCGCTTCAAACAGCCATTTGTTCGCGCTCTCGCCGGGCGGCACAAACGAAAGCGCAATTCCCATCAGGACAACCAGAAACCCGAGCGAACCGGCGATCCACACGCCACCCCGTCCGCCGGGAATCAGCACAGCGTTGGTATTCCTGTCGCGATCCGGACGCGACGACAACTTGATCGCCGCCGCATACATATAAAGAAACGGAATGAAATTTAGGATGGTCCCGGCATCCACAAGAATTTGGTACGCACTGTTGGCCGATTCGTTGAGCTGGATGAGCAGCAGGATTGCGCAGGAAATTCCCGCCTGCACCAGGATTGAAATCCACGGCGTGCGCCACGTCGGATGAATTTTGCCGAACGCGCGCGGCAAATAGCGATCGATGCCCACGACGAACGGTATTCGCGAGATGCCGGCGACCGTCGTCCCCACACCACCGGCGTTCCCGGCCGTCACCAGCGTCGCCGCAATGACTCCGAAAAAACCGATGCCAAGAAGCGTCGATCCCGCGGCGATGGCCCCGAAAACTCCGCTCTTCGGATCCACCGTCCCGGCCGACTGCATCGCCAGAACCGCCACCGTCCCGGCAACATAAAGAACGGCGATCGAAAAGCCCGATCCCAAAACCGCGCGCTTAAACGTTCGCTGCGGGTCGCGAACCTCCTCACTCATCGTCGCCACAAGCTCCAGCCCTGTGAATGCAAACGCGATTTGCGGCCAGAAATTCACCGTGTCCCAGTTCCATACCGGCAGCATGTTGTGAAGCGTGAAATGCGTGGCCGATCCGCGCGCGTGCCAGAGGTATGCACCCAAACCGATAAGCATCGCGAGCGGCACGTATGACCCGATTCCGCCTGCGTTCTGCAGCCACTTCCCCACGTTCAGACCGACGATATTCATAACCACGGCGACCAGCAGCATTGCCACTGCTCCGACGAGGAGAAACGTGCGGTTCTGCGCGAGATGCTCACCGCTCGAACCGCCGACGTAAGCGGCCATCGACGCACTTGCCATCAGCAGTCCGGGAAAATAAAAAAACGTGTAGACCCAATACGTCCATCCGGCAACAAACCCGTGAAATTCTCCGAATGCTTCCTTGGACCACGCGTACAGTCCGCCTTCCTGCGGGAACCGCGTGGAGAGTTCGAGCACCACAAACGCGGTAGGAACAAAAAAAAGCAATGCTGCCAACAGCCACAAGCTGATCGACGAAGTACCGTTGTGGGCGGCCGCCGCGATCCAGCGTGGACCAAGTACGGCTGCCACGTTGAAAAGCAGCACATCCCAAAATCCCATCACGCGGCGAAGCTGACTTTTGGGATCGCTCGGCGAGGTTTGGCTCAAGAGAGCACCGCGCTGCCGCTAAGCGTTCGGGTCAAGATAGCCTCGGTACCAATCACTTTGAAAGATTTCCTTCGGATCGTATTTCTTCTTCAACTGCAAAAACTCCGAGAACTGAGGGTAGGCGGCATCGAGAAGTTTGCGATCGGCGAAGCGATTGTACGTCAAATAGTAGCTGCCGCCCCTGGCGACAGCCATCGAGATCAGCGCGCGGAACGTGTCGGAGGTGCGCGCGATACCTTCATCGGTGATGTCTGTATGGAGCGTGAAAATGACGCAGGCATAATCGTGCTTGGCCCACGCGAGAAATGTCTCGCTGTCGCGCTTGATCGACCGCACGGTCCCATAGACGACTTGCGATTTTCGCGCCAGCAGCTCGCGGCGCGCATCTCCGAGGTACGTGGCCAGTTGATCCCGGGGCACATAGACTTCGCCGAGCGGGTCCGAACCCGGGTTTGCCGAACGCAGAGTCTGATCCAGTCGGCGGTGATAGCCTGCCGGATAGGGACTGTACTGATGCGTGTCCGACCAGACCACTTCACCGGAAGACGCGAGCGTCGCTTCCGCAAACGTTTTGAAGGCCTTGGCACGGTCTGTGTGGGCAAGCAGGAGCAGGCCTTCCAGCGCATCGGCAGGCAGCTCTCGCGGTTCCTCGTCGGCGACGGCATCTGCGCCAGCCGGGTCAAACGTCGTCAGAATTCCTCGGTGAACAAAATCCGGCGAGGTTTCGTCAATCGAATACTGATAATCCCCGTAGAGCGAACCGGTCGCTGCCCGGCTCTCGAGAGTCGGGACTACTTCGTCCAGGTTAGCCCATTGCACATTCCGCCGAAGTTTTTGGCGTGGCGCGAGCCGAAGCGTGACCGCAGAGATCAATCCAAACAGGCCGTATCCTCCAATGGCGCATCGAAAAAGCTCTGGATTGGTTTCGCGCGAACACGTCTGAACTTTCCCTTCTGCATCGAGCAGCTCAAACGACTCGACGTTGGCAACAATAGGCGGAAGATAAAGAGTGTGACCGTGCGCATTCGCCGAGAGCGTGCCTCCGATCGTCAGTCGGTCGAGTCCGCCCTGTTTTTGTGCGATTCCCCATTGCCGGGTCTTACCCTTCTGCGCATTCAAGTAAAAAGACATCAGATCGGGCCACTCTATACCGCCACTGACGGTGATGAGCCCTCGCTCCTGATCGAACCGGCTCACCGCATTCCACGAACGCGTATCGATCAGCAGTTGGCCGGCGCGAAATTGCTGCCCACCAGAGGCATGCCGCGCCCCGGCAATCGCAATCGCGCGGCCGGAAGTGTTCGCCTCGCGAATCAAGGCCCGCGCTTCATCCAAGTTGTGAATCGAAATCACGCGAGCAACGCGCGTCGGGTTCATCGCCGTCTGCGCGTCGTTGACCAGCGTGCCTTGCACTTGCGCCGAGGCGCCCGAAAGTGCAGGCATCACCAGCGAAACGCCGCAGGCCGTGATGAAATCGCGGCGGCTCAGCCCGCGCCGGCTCACGCGGTCGCGTCCAATTCAGGTATAAGCTCGTCTTGCATCAGGAAATTGCGGAGAAATGGATCTTTTGAAGCTTCCAGCTCGGCCCATGTGCCGAAAAACGCCACGCGCCCCTCGCTCAGAAAAATCACGCGGTCCGCGAGTTTCTTTGCGAGGTGCGTGTCGTGGGTCACCACGATCGCGGTCTTATGGAATTTCTCTTTGAGCCGCGCGATCAGGTCCATCATATGGGCTGCCATCAGCGGATCAACCATCGTCGTCGGCTCATCATAAAGAATCGCGTCCGGGGAGTCGGCAAGCGCGCGTGCGATCGCGACCGAACGCTTCGTGCCCGTGCTCAGATCCGCCGGCAGCCGGTCGGCAAATTGTGAAACTTCGAGCATATCGAGCAGCTCTTTCACGCGCGCGTCCACTTCGTCCTCGTCAATCGCGCCGCCGCGGCTTGTCAAAGGAAAGGCGACATTCTCAGCGACGGTCAGCGAATCAAAGAGCGCTCCGGACTGAAAGACCATCGTCACGCTCCGCCGAACCTCGGCGAACTCGGCCTCGCTCAATCCCGTAACATCCTTCCCGGCAACGATAATTCGTCCCTCGTCCGGCTGCAGAAATCCGAGCAAGAGCTTCAGCGACACCGACTTTCCCACGCCGCTTCGGCCCATGATCACGGCCGTCTCGCCCGGCTCGACGAAAAAACTCACGTTTTTCAGCACTGGGTGATCGCCGAAAGCCTTCGAGACCCCGCGGAATTCAATATAGTGCCCGGCCATAGTCGTTCGCGCACCTGCCCCTTAACGCTGCCCCATTTTCGAATAGGACCTGGGCATAAGCAAACTTTTCGTCCCGCCGCGAGATTCAGAAAGCACCAGCTTTGTGTTTTGGCGCTGTGGTGGGAAAATTGGGGTTAGCCATGTCGAATCCCGAGCACGGCAAAATCTATCTGGTCGGCGCAGGGCCGGGCGATCCGGAATTACTCACGCTGAAAGCTCATCGTCTACTGCGCGAGGCGCGCCTTGTGCTCCACGACGATCTCGTGCCACGGGAAATTCTCGCGCTGGCAGGACCGCACGCGCAGGTCGTCAATGTCGGCAAGCGCTGCGGCGCCAAGCGCATCACTCAAGCTGAAATAAACGACATGATGATCGAAGCCTCGCGGGCCGGCAAGGACCTGGTCCGCCTGAAGAGCGGAGACCCAGCAATATTTGGTCGTCTCGGCGAGGAATTGGACGCGCTCAACGACGCTGACGTGCCATTTGAAATTGTACCCGGGATCACCGCCGGGATCGCCGCCGCGGCGTCGCTGGGCATGTCACTTACCGATCGCCGCACGGCCTCGCGCCTGCTGATTGCCAGCGCGCATCACGCAAGTGAGCAAGCCGCGAGAGAATCCGCGCCTGGTTCCAAACAAGACTGGTCCGGCTTGTCGCGCGGCGACACGACACTGATGATTTACATGCCCGGCCACGGCCTTGAAGGATTGCGCGACGAACTTCTCGAAGCGGGTCTGGCAAAGGACACGCCGGCAATTCTCGTTTCGAACGCCACGACCCGCCGCCAGCGCTATCGCCACACGACTCTGGCCGAAATCGCGACAGGAACGCAGCTCGCGGCGCCCTCTGTGCTGTTGATCGGCCGTGCCTTGGACCGCGCACGCGGTGGCGCCAGAGCCTCACGCGAAGTATCCCTGCTCATCGATCAGGCCGCAGCCGCCCTCGCCAGCAAGTAGTTCCCCGCCAGCTGCCGCACCGGGTCGAAATAACACGCTTCGTGTTAGATTCGTTTTGGCCCACGGATCTTCCAGGAGAGCGCTTCGAGGCAATGGCCGAACAAAAAAGAGCGACGTACAGCTGGATTGACGTCGTTTGGCTGCTCTTCATCCTGGCGCTAGTCTTTCTTCCTCCGATCAACGAGTATCACAAGCAGGCAATCCTTTTCTGCATCGGCACGTTTCAATTTTTCGAAGGGCGCCTGATCGCTCGGGTGCCTCGCCGCGGACGAATATACAGCGTTCTGATCAAGATCGCGCTCGCCACCCTTCTGCTTGACCACACCGGAGCCGACGTCGCCGTCAACAGCACCTACTGGCCGATCTATTTTCTTCCGGTCGTCACGGCGGCGATGTATTTCGGCCCGTTGGGCACGCTGCTGTGGACCGGGTTAACCAGCCTGGTCTATTGCTCGTTCTTGATTCCGGCGTCCTGGGAATATGACATCGGCGCGGAAAATTATTCAATCCTGGCCATCCGCGTTCTGTTTTTCTTTCTCGCCGCGATGCTCGTCAACCGCTTCGCCGTGGAAAATCGCGAGCAGGCCGCCCGGCAGAGAGCTCTCTCTGACGCGCTCGAAGAAACCAACCGCCAGCTTCGCCGCGCCGAAGCGGAAGCGCGCCGCTCCGAACGCCTCGCCGCGTTGGGCCAACTGTCCGCCGGGCTCGCCCACGAAATTCGCAATCCGCTGGGCGTGATCAAGGGCTCGGCCGAAATGCTCGCGCAAAAATTGCAGGGCGATCAGCCGCTTGCCGCAGAGCTCGCCGGCTACATTTCCTCCGAAGTTAATCGCCTCAACGCGCTGGTGGCGCGCTTTCTCGATTTTGCCCGTCCCTTGCGGCTCGACCTCCAGCCGCAACAAATCACCGAAGTCGTCGACAGTGCCGCCGATTCGGTGCGCGCGGTGATGCCAGACGCCCAGGTGTCGGTCGAACGCAACTACGCACCGGGTTTGCCGCTCGTTTGCGTGGACGAAAAATTCTGCGAGAGCGTGTTTTCGAATCTCATCACCAACGCATATCAGGCGATGGACGGCCACGGAACCGTGCGCCTTTCTGCCACGCGCGAAATGTCCAACAATGTGCCGGGAGTGGTCGTCGCCGTGGAAGACACCGGTCCGGGCGTTTCGCGCGAAATGCGCGAGCAAATTTTTAATCCTTTCATCACATCCAAGAAGGACGGCGTTGGACTCGGCCTCTCGATTGTTGCCAAAATCGTGGACGAGCACCGCGGATGGATCCGTCTCGATACGGAATCCGCCAAGGGCGCGCGCTTTAGCGTCTTTCTGCCTTCCGCGCCGCCGAGCCAGGGGCCTGCGAAAACGTGAGCCGCGAAAAACAGGTAATCCTCGTCGTCGAAGACGAAGCCAAGCTCCGGCGGCTGATCGAATTGCAGCTTGCCGAGGAAGGCTTCGTCGCCAGCTCCGCGCCTGATGCCGAAACAGGGCTCAGGATGCTTGGCAAGCAACAATTTGATCTCGTCGTCACTGATTTCAAGCTCCCCGGTATGACGGGGCTCGAATTTCTGAACGCGGCGAAAAATATCAACGCCAATCTCCCGGTCATTGTGATGACGGCTTACGGCACGGTCGAATCGGCCGTCGACGCGATGAAAGCCGGCGCCAGCGACTACGTGCTCAAGCCGTTCTCTCTGGCCGAATTGATCTTGGTAATTCGCAAAGAACTCGCCACGCACCAGCTTCGCGAAGAGAACCGATCGCTGCGCGAAGCGTTGGGGCGCCGCTACGAATACTCGAATATCGTGGCCCGTAGCGACAAAATGCAAGCAGTGCTCGGACTGGTCGAACGCGTCGCCCCTTCGAATTCGACGGTTTTGATCGGAGGCGAAAGCGGCGTCGGCAAAGATTTGATCGCGCGCGCGATCCACGAGCATTCACAACGCTCCGCGGGTCCTTTCGTCAAGATCAACAGCACCGCGATTCCCGAAACGCTCCTCGAAAGCGAGCTTTTCGGGTACGAAAAAGGGGCATTTTCCGGAGCAGCCACCAGCAAGCCTGGGAAATTCGAACTGGCCGACAAGGGAACGCTCTTTCTTGACGAAATTGGCGACGTGCCGGGCGCGATCCAGGTGAAGTTGCTGCGGGTGCTGCAGGAGCGCGAATTTGAACGGCTGGGCGGCACGAAAACCCTCAAGGTCGACGTTCGCCTCATCGCCGCTACGAATCGCGATTTACGAGCCGCGCTCGAAGAGGGCACGTTCCGCGAAGATCTCTACTATCGCCTGAACGTCGTCGCCATCGATATCCCCCCGCTGCGCGAACACAAAGACGACATTCCTGTGCTTGCGAATTTCTTCCTCGAAAAATTCGCCCGCGAATCAGGCAAAGACTTGAAAGGCATCACGCCGGCCGCAATGAAAATTCTGATTGATCATCACTGGCCGGGAAACGTCCGCGAACTGCAAAACGTGATCGAGCGGGCCGTCACGCTCTCAGCTGGCACCACTTTGGACGTGGACGATATTCATCTTGATAAGCCGCGCCAGCGCCAGGCCTCCGACACCGCATCGGCCACGCTGCCCGAGGGGATGACGCTTGAGCAGTTCGAGCAAGAAATGATCCGTGAAGCTCTACGCGCCGCAGGGGGCAACAAAAGCCAGGCCGCGCGCGCACTTGGACTTTCGCGCAACGCTCTCCGCTACCGCCTTTCCCAAATGGGTGTGCCGGACCCGGCGGACTGATCTCAAACTCTTTGAAATCTCCCTGACCGAGCGATAGCATGTCGACTGCGCATTTCGGCGTGGGCGCGCAATCCGAAGGTGGTCGATGAAATTCAGCAAACTTCGCTTCGCATCTTTGGCAGCCGGTGTTGCAATCCTTTTTGCCGCTCCACTTATCGGACAGCAAACCAAGGCGCTGGCGATCTATTTCATCGACGTCGAAGGCGGTCAGTCCACGCTGTTTGTCACTCCCTCCGGACAAAGCGTCCTGGTGGACACAGGCTGGCCCGGCGAACGCGACGCCGACCGCATCGTTTCAACCGCCAAGCAAGCGGGCATCAGCCAGATTGACGACCTGCTGATCACGCACTACCACACCGATCATGCCGGCGGAGCGCCCACGCTCGCAACGAAAATTCCGATCCGCAATTTCTTTGATCACGGCGATACGGTTGAACACGACGCCGCCGGTCAAAAACTCTACGATGACTATCAAAAGGTTGCCGCGAGGGGACACCACGTCGTGGTCACGCCCGGCTACAAGCTCCCTGTAAAGGATGTCGACTGGACGATCGTCACCGCCGCGGGCAAGAGCCTCGAACACCCGCTCCCCGGCGCGGGTCAACCGAACCCGGGCTGTGCCGATTTCCAGAAGGAAGACGTCGACAACGGTGAAAACGCGCAGTCCGATGGCAGCATTGTTCAATTCGGCGAGCTGCGCATCGCGGACTTGGGCGACCTCACTTGGAATAAAGAAAGCGAACTGATGTGCCCGGTCAACAAAGTCGGCACCGTAGATATTTTCGTCGTCAGCCACCACGGGCTCGACATCAGCAACTCACCGGCTCTTGTGCACGCGCTCCATCCGCGCGTCGCCATCATGGACAACGGAGCTACCAAAGGCGGCACAGCCAAAGTCTGGACGACCGTGCACACGTCTCCCGGTATCGAAGATCTCTGGCAGCTTCACGTCACGGCAGCCGCGGGGCCGGATCACAAGTCACCTGACGACGTGATCGCCAACCTCACCGATTCGCCGGACCAAGCCTACGGTATCAAGGTCACAGCACACGCCGATGGGCACTTCGAAGTGACAAACCTGAGGAACAACTTCACCAAGAAATACTAATACCGGGCCCGGCCGCTACGATTGGCGCCGTAACGGCGGGAGTAATCAGCACCAAACAAGCGCGCGCCTCAGGCGCCGGCGGCGCGTGTGAGTGGCCCCTGGCCAAGCCACGCTTTCGGAGACATCCGCCGGCCCTTGGGCTCGCCTTCAACTTCAGCGATCTGGCTCGAGCGGTATTGCCCTTCGGCCTCGCAAGCGCGGCAGCGCAGACTAAACACACGCTCGGATTTTCCCGATGCCGTGTCCTCCACCTTAGCCGACTCTTCCATCCGAATCACGATTCCGGGGACGGGAATCGGCGCACGGCAGCGGCGGCAAATGACAGCTTTATAAGTGCGAATTGCGGCTTCCTGGACCATTCCAAAACCTCCAGACCACTTGCTGGGATTATTGCGGGGAGGCAGATAATACTCTCCGACATCTGCCTCGTCCAGTCTAACTCAAGCCGTCCTTGTGGAAAACCCCCGCTGGCCTCGCCTTCGGGCGGTGGTTGAAAACAACCACATCGATTGAAATCCACCACGCTTTTTCTTCGCCCTTCAACCGACACCGCCAAACAAATACAAATTAAGTCGTTTATTATCATTTGTATGCAAGAAGAGCTGGCCTAACGCCGTTGTTTGGCACGGCTCCTGCACAATTGACAGCGAGTTTCGAGTGTTCCTGGTGCGGGTCGCCGGGAGGGTGCCCATGAAAAAGTTCATAACCTTCATCGCAGTGCTTATCATATCCGCGGGACTCGGTCCTGCGGCGTCTTCTTCCCTCGCCCAAGATCAGGGCGAGTACGGGCAATACTCGCAGGGAGCGCCCGCGCCGCCCCAAGGCCAGTATCCGAGTCAGGGTCAGTACCCCAATCAGCAGCCCGGCCCTTATGATCAGAACGATCAGAATCAATCCTCCCAGCAAGACGCGCAAGCCGACACGGGCGCACAGCCAGGTGTGGCGCGCGCCAGCTACGTTCACGGCGGTGTTTCTTCGCAGCGTGGCGACAACAGCGAATTAGTTCCGCTTACGGTGAACACACCGCTCGAAGCAGGCGACCGCGTGTCAGTGGCCAACGATGGCCGCGCGGAAATTCAGCTCGACTTCGCCGATCACCTTCGCCTGTCCGGCGGTGCGACAGCCAAGATTGCATCTCTCAATAGCCAAAATATCCAGGTTCAAGTGGGCGAAGGTCTGGTGACTTATTCGGTCCTGCCGGGCAGCTCGGCTTCGGTCGAACTGGATACGCCTAACGCCGCGCTTCATCCGACAGCCCAGGGCGACTATCGCATCCTGGTGAATTCGGACGCAGAAACGAAAATCATCGTTCGTAGCGGCGGAGCCGACGTTTCAACGCCGCAGGGCAGCACTCATGTTGACCCCGGCCAGATGATTACGATTGCCGGTACGGACCAACCGCAGTACCGCATCGATCCGGCACCGGGCCGCGACGATTGGGATACATGGAACTTTGATCGCGACCGCCGCGTGGAAACGGCGCAAGGTCCGCGTCAGACGAACCCCTACTACACGGGCTCTGAAGACCTTGATCCCTATGGTTCGTGGAGCGAAGTGCCGGATTACGGAAACGTGTGGTTCCCGAACAACGATTCGGACTGGGCTCCTTATCGCGACGGCAGCTGGGTCTACGAGCCTTATTACGGCTGGACGTGGGTCTCCTACGAGCCGTGGGGTTGGGCTCCGTATCACTATGGTCGCTGGTTCGTTTACGGCGGACGCTGGGGTTGGTGGCCAGGTCCGGTGTACGCTGGCTATCGCCCGATCTGGGCTCCGGCTTATGTTTC
>DATMLZ010000076.1:0-5967 GCA_035569955.1 Candidatus Acidiferrum sp. | reverse complement strand
TGTGTCTCGGCGGTGCAATCGCCGTTGTTCTTGGGATGATCGCCGGCGTCGCGGTGACCCGGGCACAGGATCCTGGTTCGTACTCCTCGTCGAAGCCGAGCCAGCCTGCGACATCATCCTCTACACCAATGCCGGGCGCCGACCAGCCCCCGTTCAACCCCTTGCCTGCGGAAAAGGACGTCGACGTGGCTACGTTCTACATGAAAAAGGGCGATCCGGACGCGGCGATACCGCGCCTGGAAGAAGCGATCAAGTTGAATCCGAACTATGCCAAACCGCGATTGATGCTGGGCGAGATCTACGAAAAAAAGAAAGACAACGATAAGGCCGTAAAGTATTACCAGGACTATCTAAAAGTTTTGCCGCACGCGCCCGACGCGAAGAAGATCCAGGAGAAAATCGCTAAGCTTCAAAGCCCATAGTGCGGCGTAAGTTCCGTCGTGCAACTACTCGAGCACTTTGTCGACCGGAACGATCTCCACGTCCTGCGGCCGCAGCTTCAAATCCCATTTTTCGACGACCTTATCTTCTTCCAGAATGTCGCCTGCTTTCGCCGAATTGTAATGGATCGTCGTGGGATCTTCGCCCGTGAGCTGCTTTTTCAGCGTATCGGCATTGCTGCCGACGGCGACAATCTGCAGTCGATCGGCGCGCAGATGTTTGCGAATTGCCGCGTTCACTTCATCGTGCGTGAGTTTGCTGACCTGCGTGCCGATGTAGGTGCCGTAGTCGGGAATCCCATAGAACGCGCTGTCGATTGCGTAGCCGAGTTCGGCGTCCTTCGTTTTCGTGAGCACGTTCACGTATTTGATCGCGAATTCCTTGGCTGCCTCGAAATCGGAGGCCGGGATTCCATCGGTGACGAAGTGATTCAGTTCAAACATCGCGAGCCGCAGAGTGAACGATGCCGCATCCGGCGGCACGGGGCGAATCCAGATCTGGAAAATCTGGCTCCGGCGCGCCAGATTGGGTTGCGGTTCGAACAGGAACATGCCGCGCGGGAAATATTCGATGTAGGCGTAATCTCCGTAGTTGAGGCCGCGAATTTCGCGGATTCTCTGGAACAGTCGGCCCGACGACAGCCGGTGCGGCCCAAGATAGGACTGTGCCACAAGCAACGCGGGATAGTCGGGATCGCCGCGCTTCACGTCAATCGGGAAGCCCAGTGACATCGCAACCGAATCCGAGGTTTTCTCGACGATTTCGACGCGATTGTGATCGATAGGCGCCGGATTCACGGCGAGCGTGGGCGACGAGTCCTTTTCCGGCAACGCGGCGAAATCCTTCTTCACGCGGTCAGGACTTGCCGCTGGATAGCCGCCGGCAAGACCGATGATCAGGTTTGATTGCGTGTAATGCTGGCGATAAAAGGCCTTCAGGTCATCGAGAGTGATCTTTTCGATCCCGGCGTGAGTGCCCAGGCCGTTGTGCCCGTAAGGAGTGCCCGCATACAGATCGGCGTAAAGCATCTCCTTTCCGAGCTCTTCGTCATTATTCCCGCGCAGTCCCACGAGCAGGGCATTGGTCGCTTCATCCTTCACACGCTTGAAGTCGTCTTCGCGCCATCCAGGTTCGAGCAGCATCGCGCGCAACAGCTTGTAGTAGGCCTCGAGGTTATCGACGTGCGTCGAACCGTGAAACGTTGTCATTTCCTGGTCGACCTGCGCTCCTACCGACGCCGCCATGGGGAACATTTGATCGACAATCTGTTTATAGGTGAGGTCACGCGTGCCGCCGCGGGCTAGCATCGCGGCCGTCAGATTCGCAAGGCCCGGCTTGTCAGCCGGATCCATGGCGGCGCCTGTGCGAAATACGATTCGGACATTCACGAGCGACGACGAGGTCGGTAGCGCGACCGTCTTGGATTGCGCGACAGCACTGGTAGCGATGAAGAATGAGAGCACGATCAGCAGGGGCTTCACTGTGCACCGCCTTTGCCAGTCAGCGTCACGATCGTGCGTTCGTCATCGGTCAGGTATTTGCGGGCTGCCGTGCGAATGTCGTCCGGAGTGAGCGTCGCGTAGAGGGCGAAAAGCTTGTTGATCGTGTCCGGACTTCGCCGCAGTGCGATGAATCGGGCGGCGGTCACCGCGACCGATTGGCTGTTGTTGAGGCTCAGCGCGAACCCGTAACGCTCGTGAGCGAGAACATTGGCGAGCCGTTGCGAAGGAACAAGATCGGTTTGGTATTGCTTCACCGTCGCGAGGATCTGGTCGCGCACGTATTGGATGTCCTCCGGATGTTTCACGCGCGCACTGATCACGAACAATCCGGGATCGAAGTGCGGCGCGAAATCCGCCGCCAGGGGATCGACTCTCTGTTCGCGGATCACCAGCTTTTCGTAAAGATCCGATGTGTCGGAAAACGCGAGCGTCGACAGAGCGTCGAGCGCGGCCCAACTCTTGTCCGTGTCGCTGTACGCAGGGCCGTGGTAGGCAATAGTGACCAGCGGGAGCGTTGGGCCCGGCCAATCCACGTGGTTCTCGCGCGGGCCATTTTGCGCGTGCTCCTGGGGGATCGCGGCTTGATAGCTGCCGCGCTTCCAGTTGCCCCAATATTTGTCGACCAGCGGACGCACGACTTTCGGATCCACCGCGCCCGCAACGACGATCGTCGCGTATTCGGGTCGATAATAGCGGTCGAAAAACTGGCGACTGTAGTCGAATTGGTTCGGCATGTCTTCGACGTCTTTGCGGAAACCCATCGTCGTGTGCTTGTACGTGCTGTTATCGAAGGCCGTGTCGGCCAGCACCTCTTCGAGTTTGAAAGAGGGATCGGCGCTGTCCTTATTGAATTCGCCGAGAACGGCGCCGGTTTCCGTCTTGAAGACCTCCGGGGCGTAATCGAGATTCTGGAAACGATCGGCTTCCATCGCCAGGATTTGCGAGAGGTCTTCTTTCGAAAACGTCGTATAGAAAGCGGTGAAATCGTCCGTTGTGAATGCGTTGGATGCAGCGCCTGCCTTGGTCAGCACCGCGTCATATTTCTGTGGCGGATAAAGTTCGGTACCGCGAAACATCATGTGCTCGAATAAATGAGCGAACCCGGTCTTGCCCGGCTCGACTTCATTGCGCGAGCCGGTCTGGACGACTACGTAAATGGAGACGAGATTTTGTGAATCGGTCGGAATGGTGACCAGGCGCAGGCCGTTCGGCAGGTCTTCCTGGACATAGGGGAAAGGGAACGCGCGGTCGTCAGCGGCGCGCAGGCGGCTGATCGGGGACAGAGCTAGGAGCATTGCTGCGGCGATGAGTCGACACGCGAACTTTCGAATCGAATTGGACGAGTAATGATGGCGCATTTCGCCTCCGCTAAGCGTTTTTCGGGCGATGATTGTCCGCGGCGTGAACCGCAAAAAATTTCCGATACTTTTCAGGCAGCGATTTGGGCCGGCCCAACTTGTCGCAGATCACGTGCATGGTCTCTCCGGTTGCAATCACTTCGCCATCGCGCAGGATTTCGTAGCCGAACCTGACAGTTCTCCGCTGCGATTCGGTCACGCGCGTGCGCACCGTAAGCACATCGTCAAACTTGGCAGGCCGTTTGTAGCGGCACTTCGCTTCGGCGACGACGATAAAGCTGTCATCCTCGATTTCCATCTGCTTGTATTCGAATCCCTGCTGCCGGCACCATTCCACCCGTCCAACCTCGAGCCACGTGAAATAGTTGCCGTGGTAGACCACGCCCATCTGGTCGGTCTCGGCGTAGCGCACGCGCACTGTCGTCTCGCAATCGTGGTTCATTTCGCTCTCTTTGCTCAAGTCGTTCTTGTGCATGCCGCGTTGCGCGAGGCGATTACCGACAACAGGCGTTAATATCGCTCACCCGAATCGTGATGTTCTTGGTCGCGGCGGACGTGTCTTGGAGGCCTTGCCCGCGCTTCCCCAGCAATAGGCAGCCGCGCGACCGGGACGGCATGTTCCCCCGTGAAGCACAATGCGAAACCGTCTTGAATTCCAGGCACTACTTTTGCGTCCAACTCGGAGCGCGCTTTTCAAGAAAAGCCGTCACCCCCTCGCGAAAATCCTCTGTCGAACGAATCTCGGCGTTCGCTTCGATGGCCAACTCGAGCTCAGCGCGGATGATTTTTTCATCATGGAGATGGAATATTTTTTTGGTCTGCAAAATACTGGACGGACTGCAAGCCAAAATGCCGCGCGCGACCTCGCGCGCCCGCTCCATCACATCGCCGTTGGCGACGATTTCGTTGACAAGTCCGAGGCGATGCGCCTCATCCGATTCGATGAATCGTCCGGTAAGCAAAAGCTCGCGAGCTTGCTTTTCACCCACTTGCCGGCGCAAAAAGACGGCCACAAGAGCCGGCAAGAAGCCGATGCGCACTTCGCTATAGCCGAACTTGGCTTCGGGTACGCAGAGTGTAATGTCGGCGAGAGTGGCGAGACCGCATCCGCCTGCTATCGCAGACCCGTTGACCGCCGCAATTACAGGTTTTGGGAAACTGTAAATGCGGTAAAAAAGTTTCGCAATGCGGCGGGCGTCTTCGAGGTGCTTTGCAAGCGAATGCGTTGTAGCCAGCGCACGGAGTTCGTCCAGATCCATCCCCGCGCAAAACGCTTTGCCCGATCCAGTGAGAATTAGGACGCGCGCCGTGGAATTTTCAGCTTGCTCAAGCGCTGCGAGCAAATCGTGGATCATCTGCGCCGAAATCGCGTTGCGTTTTTCGGGTCGCGTTAGTGCGATCGTGGCGATCTGTTTGTCGAGTTGAAACGTCAGCGTCGGATATCCCATCAGTTGACCTGCTTGTCGACATTCGCTTCTTCCGACTCTGCCGCGGCGTATTTTTCGCGCAACTCGCCCGTCATGGCGCAAGCGACGGCGAGTGATTTCGCGTCGATGCCGGTCGCCGCTCCGCGCGCGGCAAGGGTCGTGAGCACGGCTTCGGTCGGCACGTTGCCCACCAGATGATCCCCTGCGAATGGGCAGCCGCCAAGCCCGGTGAGCGCGCCGTCAAAACGGCGGCAACCCGCTTCATAAGCCGCCAGTACTTTAGCCGCTGCATCATCCGGACGCCCGTGGAGATGAACGCCTATTTCGACGCCCGCGACGCAATCCTTTACCGCGCGATAGACGGCGTTCACGAGCGCGGGGTCGGCCGTCCCCGCCGTGTCGGCAAGTGAAACTGTGCGCACACCGGTGTCCTTCAGCCAGACGAGCGCGTCCTCGACGATCTCGGGCCCCCATGGTTCATCGTAAGGATTGCCAAAAGCCATGGAGATGTAGATCACGAGCTGTTTGCCGGCATTCTTCGTTTCGCGCCGCAGCATTTCGACCAGATGGCGCGACTCCCCGCGCGACATATTCGCGTTTGCTCGCCTGAAATATGCCGAAATCGAATATGGATAGCCGATCGTGGTAATTCCGGCTGCGAGCGCGCGCTCCAGCCCCTTCTCGTTCACCACGATGCCGATGATTTCCGGCGCTTCGCCGGAAGGCAGCTTTGCCTCGCGCAGGCGCTCCATCACGGCCTCGCTGTCAGCCATTTGCGGCACGTTTTTCGGAGAAACGAAACTGACCGCGTCAATGTGCTTGAAACCGAGCGAAACGAGCCGTTCGAGATAAACGATCTTCTCCTCGGTGGGGATAACTTTTTCCAGACCCTGCCACGCGTCCCGCGGGCACTCGACAATCGTCACACTTTCCAATGGCTTCTCCCGAAAGCCTCCAGGCTTGCGCCGCCGATCATTTTCTCGCCGCGCTGGCTTTCTTAACGAACTCCACAATCTCTTGCATTGGCGTTCCCGGCAAAAAGACTTCCGCAATCCCCGCGCTCTTCAAAGCCGGGATGTCGGCTTCCGGGATGATTCCGCCGACCAGCACCGCTACATCCGTCATTTCCTTGGCGCGCAGCAAGTCCATTAGACGCACGCAAAGTGTATTGTGTGCGCCGGAAAGGATGGAAAGGCCGATGACGTCGGCGTCTTCCTGCTCGGCCGCCGAAACGATCAT
>DATMLZ010000075.1:0-8732 GCA_035569955.1 Candidatus Acidiferrum sp. | reverse complement strand
CCAGCGCTAGACGATTTTGCCAGGAGCTCTCGACGTGATTTGGATAGTTTCGCGCGTTTTTTTCGACAAGTCCGAGAAAGCGGCTGGCGGGGTCGGATGCATCGAAGTAATCATTGGCACGCGATGGATCCCCACGAGACTTGGCACCATGTCCCGGAATCCTAAAAACTAATAGCGGAACGGGATTAGAGGCGTCCACCCAAGGACACTTGCGCGTTCAATCGGAATCTTCCGAATCAATTCACGCGGTTCTTCGTTTGTGCGGCCCAGCGAACCTCTCGTGCGCATAGGTTTGATCGAGATCTGACTTGTAATTCTCCGAGTCGGCTTCGGAAGCCGCAGATCGCATGGAAGAATTGAGGGGAAAGAGGCTCAGCCGAATTCAACAGTAACTTCGGCACCGCGCATCGAGCCAAGGGTACGCGCCGCATTTCCGCGGTTCACGCAGATTTCCAGATAGCCGCTCGATCCGACGATTCCAACCGGTGTTCCGGCCGGGCCCTGCCCGAAAGTTGGCACGATCGTTGCGACCGAGCCATTGCCCACGCGGATTGTGAATTTCGCGCCATCCGCGAAAATCGCCGCTGCGTTTTCCTGTGTCAGGTTCGTGATCAGATTCCCGAAGTGATCGACGCGCAAGACAACTCCTTTGATCGCCTTACCGTCAGCTTTCGGCTTGGGCAAAGCGAATCGGACGAAATCGGTAATCGGTTCGCCGAACGCAGAGGTCTGCCAGGATTTCGTAAGCCATCCCGCAACCGGCGCAAAAATGTCGCGCCCATGAAACGTTTTGCTGATGGGCTGGCGGAAATAGTGCTCCGAGGTGAGATTCCAAACCGAGAGCGCTTCGGTCTGATCGTACACGGCTGAGAGTACGCCGTTGTCGGGAGCAATCAGATAGTGCTGGTCAGCAGCCACCAGAATCGGACGGCGCGCGGTTCCAACGCCTGGATCAACAACTACAACGTGGACCGTCTTGGGCGGAAAGTAGCGATACGCCTGTCCGATGGTCAGCGCGCCATCCAGAATGTCGTGCGCCAAAATGCCGTGGGTAATGTCGACGATGTTTACGTCAGGATTTACGCCGAGAATCACTCCCTTCATCGCGCCCACGAGATGATCGTTGGTGCCATAGTCGGTAGTGAGTGTAATGATCGGGCGCGCCAAGGTCCGCTCCTGTTTTGCGCGCTGCGACAACGCAGTTTGCAGCGCTCATCCGACGCTAACGGACGCTCGATAGACTGTCAAGGTAAGCGGCGTGACTGAGTTACGAACGATTCACTGTGCGCTTTGAATCGTTCCGGCCCGCAAAGGGAGCTATTCCTGGTCGAGATCGATCTCTCCGACCCCTCCGTGCACTTCCAAATCGATCGAAGTCGGCGTCTTCCCGTAGGCGTCGTTGACGTACTGGTCCCCCTGTTTCCTGAGGCCGTGCACGTTGATCGATCCGATGCCGCCCGAGGCGCGCGCGCGAACGCCGACGTCTTTGGGTAGCCGGATTCGCGCTTGACCGACACCTCCCTGAATATCGGCCGAAAGGTTCTGCTTTCGAGGCCCAGCCAGATCCAGCGTGACCTGCCCGGCGCCGATGTGAATTTCCAGATGCGTCAGATTGAGATCGGCGACGTCCAAATTGCTCTGGCCGGCGCCCATCTGAAGTGTCAGATCGAGCGGCACGACGTCGTTGAACGTAAGGTCCCACTGATTGTTGTCGTTGCCGAAATAGATGTGATCCGGATCGTTTTCCTTTAAAGAGAGCTGGCCGCGTCCCGAATCGACCGTGTAGTCGACTGTTGGCGGATTGGAGTTGTAACGAAAATCCGCGTCGAGCAATTCGCTCGCTCCGCCTTTGACATTGATTTGGCCGGCAGGGAAGTTCAGGTTTGCGGTGACCGCAGTCGCGCCGTTCAGTTGCACCGTTTGCGTGGCTGACTGATTGTTTCGTGTTGCGCGTGGTCGGGCGTGCCACACGCCCAAAGCGAGCAGGGCCACGAGAAGCACGACCGCAATGATGATGCCCGATACTTCCGATCCCTCCGGTCGCGATGGATCGCGCCGCACCGCGTAGTAATCCCATATTTTTCCGAGGCCGACCAGAATCAGGATCACCGGCCAATACCGCAGCATCAGCTCCCAGGGATTGAACTGGGGCATCAGGTTCGCGACAAGAAAGATCACGCCGACGCCTATCAGGATGATTGGTCCCACAAAAGATCTTCGCGGTCGGTAAGGCCTCGGGTCCGGATCCATGACGCACCTCCCTATGCGTCTAGATACGATGTGGTGAGGCAAAATGTTTCGCCCGCTGCCGTTGCCCTGTCGATCGCGTCTTTCGCCAGGGCGTACTTGGCACTGGCTTGACCCCCCCAAACCGGCCAGTTATTCTGAATTGAAAGCGATTCCAGACGCCCGTGGCCATCTACCTCGATTACAACGCGACGACTCCCGTGGACCCCGCCGTCCTCGATGCCATGCTGCCGCACCTCAGGGGAAATTTCGCGAATGCGTCTTCGGTCCATTCGCCCGGTCAGCGAGCCCGCGCTGCGGTTGATGAGGCGCGGGAATCGGTCGCGGCTCTGATCGGCGCCAAGGCTGCGGAGGTCGTTTTTACCAGCGGTGGCACCGAAGCCGACAATCTGGCGATTTTCGGTGTGGTCGCCGCGTCGAATTCCTCACGCAGGCACGTCATTACGACCTCGATCGAGCACCACGCCGTCTTGCAAGCCTGCCAGGCGCTCGAAAAACAGGGCGTCGACGTCACCTACATTGAAGCGAGCAATCCCTCGCGTGAAGGCGTAGTCGATCCTGAAGCAGTGCGTCGCGCGGTGCGCCCTGAGACCGTCCTGATCACCGTGATGCACGCGAACAACGAGCTCGGCACGACCCAACCAGTCGAGGAAATCGGCCGAATCGCACACGAAGCAGGCATTTTGTTCCATTGCGACGCGGTGCAGTCGGCGGGCAAGCTGCCGATCGACGTCGGTGCGATCAGAACGGATTTGCTCTCGCTTTCCGCACACAAGATTTACGGACCGAAGGGCGTCGGCGCCCTTTATGTGCGCTCGGGTTCGCGCGTCGAGCCCCTGTTTCGAGGCGGGCAACACGAGCGCGGCCTGCGCCCCGGCACCGAAAACGTAGCGGGCATCGTGGGAATGGGCAAGGCAGCGGAGCTGGCGCCCCGGCGTCTCGCCGAGGATTCTGCGCGAATGGCTGCGCTGCGCGATCGTTTTGAGACTGCTCTTTGCGAAAATATTTCGGGCATTCGAGTGAACGGGGATTCGGAGCGCCGTGTCGCCAACACGACGAACATTACTTTTCCGGGAGCGTCTGGCGAATCACTGGTCATTGCGCTCGATTTGCACGGAATTGCTTGTTCGACAGGCGCTGCTTGCTCGTCCGGGGCGATTGAGCCTTCCCACGTGCTGCTCGCAATTGGACTGAGCGAAGACGCAGCGCGTTCAAGCCTGCGCTTCAGTCTGGGCCGCACCACGACCGGCGAAGAAATCGACCGCGCGATCGCACTTGTTCCGGGCGTCGTCGAACGTTTGCGCGCGCTTTCGCCGCGATTTGCAGCGATGCCCCCGGCAACAGTTGGCAGAGGAAACTAGAGCGAAGGTGTCGTCTCTGAGCGAACTCGAATCGAGCAACGTGCAGGCTCCCGAGCCCGCAAACGCGGCTGCTGGCGCAACCGCAGTGGCCATGAGTGGCGGTGTGGACAGCTCGACAGTGGCCGCGATTCTCCACGAGCGCGGCGAGACGATTGTCGGGCTCACGATGCAGCTGTGGAACCAGCGCCGTCTGCCGCAATTGCAGGGCGCCGAGCCCGCGCGTCATCGCTGTTGCTCGCTGGACGACGTCTACGATGCGCGCCGCGTCGCCGGCCATCTCGGCATCCCCTATTACGTGGTGAATTTCGAGCGGCAATTCGAACAGACCGTAGTTCGACCGTTCGTGAGCGACTATCTCGCCGGGCGAACGCCGATTCCTTGTACCAACTGCAATAACGACGTCAAGTTCGATCACCTGCTCGCCACGGCGCGGCAGATCGGCGCCGAGCGCGTCGCCACAGGCCATTACGCCCGCGTTCGGCACAACATCGAAACCGGCCGCTATGAACTTCTCCGCGCCCGCGACCATTCCAAGGATCAGAGCTATTTTCTCTTCGGCCTCACGCAGGATCAGCTTTCCCGCGCCGATTTCCCTCTCGGCCAACTCACCAAACAGGAAGTTCGGGACATCGCTCGCCGGCTGGCCGTGCCCGTCGCGGAAAAGCCCGAAAGCCAGGAAATCTGCTTTGTACCGTCAGGCGACTACGTGCGATTCATCGAGAACTATCTAGAGGAGCAGGGAACTGTTCTGCCGGATGGCGCGGGGGATATGGTTACGACGGCCGGCGAAGTGATCGGCCGTCACCAGGGGCTGCACCGCTACACGGTCGGCCAGCGGCGGGGTCTTGGCATCGCGACGGGCAAGCCCATCTACGTCGTCGCGCTGGACCGCGCGACGAATCGCCTCATCGTTGGCGAAGACGACTCGCTTCACAGCACGGCAGCCGAAGTTCGCGATGTGAATTGGATTCCGTTCGCGCACCCGCCGCGCCCGGTGCGAGCAATGGTTCGTATCCGCAATCGTCATGAGCCTGCCGAGGCGGAAATCGTAGCGCTCGATTCCGGCAAGGCGCGCATCGAATTTCGCGAGCCGCAGCGCGCTATTACGCCGGGCCAGGCCGCGGTCTTCTACTCGGACGATCTGGTTTTGGGCGGAGGCTGGCTGTGCTGATCTCATCGACACAGGCACGCAGAGGGTGATGCGCGCGTGACGGAAATAGGATCGTCCTCACAACCCACCGAGCCGGCAAACCTATTTCGCCCTCCTGACGATACGTTCGAAAACGCCTTTTGGGGGCCAAACGGACTCCGTGCCGGCTGGCGCCTGTTGATCGCCTATCTCATCTATCGCTGTGCGCTCTACGGCGTGGACGTCGCACGCAACCTCGGTCTCGACAAAGTTCCTCACGGTCGTGCGTTCTCTGCGTTCGCTCCCGGTCCCATCTTTCGTGATGAGATGTTCATTTTCCTTGCCTGCCTGATCGCCTCATGGGTCATGGCCAAAATCGAAGGCCGCCGGATCGCCGACTACGGACTTCCGGCGAAAGGGTTTCTTGGCGGCCGGTTCTGGCTCGGCCTGTTGATTGGGTTCGCGTCGGTCAGCGCCTTGATGATCGGTCTGCATTTCAGCGGAGCTTATCATTTCGGCGGATTTGCGCTGCATGGCAGAGACGCATGGCGCTTCGGGGCTGCCTGGGGGGTCGCTTTTATTTTTGTAGGTTTCCGCGAGGAGTTCTACACACGAGGTTATGCTCTGTTCACTGCCACAACCGGCCTAGGCTTCTGGGCGGCCGCGCTTCTGACTTCCGGTTGGTTCCTTTACTTACACTCTACTAATTCGGGCGAGAATCTGGTCGGACTTTGTGCCACTGCCGCCGTTTCGGTTCTTTTTTGCATTTTCATTTTGAAGACCGGTGACCTGTGGCTTCCAATCGGCTTTCACGCTGCGTGGGATTGGGGCCTCACGTATTTCTATGGCGTGCCGGACAGCGGTCTTGCACCTGGAGGACGCCTCTTTAACTCGACGCTTTCGGGGCCGGAATGGCTCAGCGGCGGAAGCGATGGACCCGAAGCGAGTTGGCTTTGCCTCATCCTGATTGCTGTCCTTTGCGTCGCCACACTTCTGCTGTTTCGGAAAAACAAATATCCGAACCCCGATGCCGTTCCCGATCCGCGCCATCGCAAGGCGGAGCCGGCAGCAAAACTTTCACCCGAAGTGCCGCAAGAGTCTTGACTGCCGCTTGCGAATCGCCGAATCTGTTTCTCCCTGAATGAGCCCTCCAGCTGAAAATTGGGCATCGCAGATTCGCGCCGGTGACGTTCGCGCGATCTCCCGCGCCGTCACGGCCATCGAAAATGGCGAGACGGCTGCCCAGAATCTGCTGCGCGAACTCTTTCCCACAACCGGCCGCGCCTGGCGCATCGGCGTTACCGGCGCTGCGGGGACGGGGAAGAGCACGCTTGTAAATGGTTTGACGGCGCACTTTCGCGCCGCGGGCCGGACCGTTGGAGTGATCGCCATCGATCCATCGAGCCCGTTCACCGGCGGCGCAATTCTGGGCGACCGCATCCGCATGCAGGCGCATTCAACCGACAAGGGCGTCTTCATCCGGTCGATGGCCTCACGCGGCGCTTGGGGCGGGCTCGCGCAAGCCGCCGCCGACGTGGCGCTTTTGCTGGACGCCTCAGGCAAGGAAGTGATCATTCTGGAGACCGTCGGTGTCGGCCAGGACGAAATCGACATCGTCAGCGTGGCAGATTGCACCATTGTCGTCGTTGTTCCCGGAGCGGGCGACGAAGTTCAGGCGCTGAAAGCCGGAATTCTGGAGATCGCGGACATTTTCGTGCTCAACAAGGCGGACTACGATAAGGGCGACGAATTCGCGCAGCACATTCAGGGCATGCTCTCGCTCGGGCCGCAGCGCGGCGATGGGAGCCCGAAAGTGATCCGTACCGTCGCGACGGAAGGTAAGGGCATCGAGGACCTGGCGGTGGAGATCGGTCGCTTTCGCGAGGCGCATTCAGCCGCGCAGGTTCGGCGCAAACGCGAGATCGAGTACTGGAAGAATTGGCTCGCGCGGTCAGTCGAGCAGCGGGTGGCTGAAAAAATCGCGGCGCAGGCCGCCACGAACCCGAGTTTCGATAAAATGGCGTCCGCCATAGCTGCGCGCCAGAAGAATCCTTATGACGCGGCAGACGAATTGTTCGCGGCTTTAGGGTTCGGACAGCGCAAGCACACACAATGAACTCAACCTGGGGGAATCGTTGAAATTTGGCGACCTGGAATTTCACATCGTATCTGACGGGCATGTCTATCTTGATGGCGGCGCGATGTTTGGTATCGTGCCAAAAGTGCTCTGGGAGAAAAAGGTTCCGGCCGATTCGCGCAACCGCATCAAGCTAGCGCTGAATTGTCTGCTCGTCAAAGCGGGTGGCAAGCGCATCTTGATCGAAACGGGCTGCGGCGGAAAGATGGACGCCAAAATGCGCGATATCTATGGCCTCGACGGCCCACGCCTCGCCGACCACCTTCGCCGACACGACGTCGCGCCCGGCGACATCGATGTCGTGGTGAACACGCACCTTCACTTTGACCACTGTGGTGGCAACACGCGCCTTGAGCGGGACAAGATCGTGCCCACGTTTCCGAATGCGCGCTACGTCTCCCGCAAAGGCGAGTTCGATGCCGCCATGCATCCCAACGAGCGCACACGCGCCACGTACTTCAAAGACAACTACGAGCCAATGGCATCGGCGAGCAATATGCAACTCATCGAAAGCGACCAGGAAATCGCGCCGGGTGTGGAACTTATCTGCGTTCCCGGCCACACCGCGGACATGATGTGCGTGAAGCTTTCGGGCGGCGGGAAAAGCGCATTTCTGCTTGCAGATCTGGTGCCGATGGCGGCCCATCTTCGGCTCGCCTGGACGATGGGATTCGATCTGTTTCCATTGACGGTGATCGAGAACAAACGGAAGTGGCTGCCTCAAATTGCGCGCAAAGAGTGGATCGCGCTCTTCGTGCATGATCCGGAAACGCCCGCTGTTTATCTGCGCGAACGCAACGGCGACTACGAACCCGAGCCAGTCACAATCGACTAGGAGTTTCTGAAAAATGCCCCCAGCCAAAAAAAGCAAAAAGAGTGCGGGAAAAGAGACCGTTAAGATCGCCATCATCGGCGGCAGCGGCCTCTATCATATGGACGGTCTAACCGACACGCGCGAAGTCCGCTTGAAGACCCCGTTTGGCGATCCGTCTGACGCGATTGTGATCGGCACGCTGGAAGGCCGGCGCGTCGGGTTTCTCGCGCGCCACGGCCGCGGCCATCGCCTTACGCCCAGCGAGATCAACTATCGTGCGAATATCTGCGCGCTGAAAATCCTGGGCGCCGAGCAGGTCATCTCGGTCAGCGCCGTGGGCTCGCTTCGCGAGGAATATCCGCCCCTCGACTTCCTCATTCCCAACCAGTTCTTTGATCGCACGCGTGGCCGAATGGCCACGTTTTTTGGCGGCGGCGTCGTCGCCCACGTTGGTTTCGACAAACCGACGTGCCCGCGTCTTTCGGCACGCATGGCCGACGCGTGCGCCAGCGTCGGCGTGAAGGCACATCGCGGCGGCACATACGTCTGCATGGAAGGGCCCCAATTTTCCACGCTTGCCGAGTCACAGCACTATCGCAAATCCGGATTTGATGTGATCGGCATGACCAACCTCACCGAGGCGAAGCTCGCGCGCGAAGCCGAGCTTTGCTACGCGTCCTTCGCGATGGTCACTGATTTCGACTGCTGGCACCCGCAGCATGACTCGGTGACACTGGAGGAGGTCATCACCAATATGGGCAAGAATTCGGAGAACGTTCAGCGCGCGATCCGCGAGCTCGTGCATACTCTCGGCGAAGAGCGCTCGTGCAAATGCGGCTCGGCCCTTGCCCATGCCATCCTCACCGACCGCAAAGTGATTCCGGCGGAGGCAAAAAAGCGTCTCGCGCCGATCATCGGTAAATACGTCAAGTGAAGTCACACAGAGAAAAGTCGGACAAAACAGGAGAGAAAATGTCGCTACTCGTTGTCGGCTCTGTCGCGTTTGATGCGATCGAAACTCCGTTCGGAAAGGTGGACCGCACT
>DATMLZ010000074.1:0-14815 GCA_035569955.1 Candidatus Acidiferrum sp. | reverse complement strand
GTGTTCGCGGTGATCGAATGCGGCGCGACGATTGTGAATCTGCCGGACACGGTAGGATATTCGACGCCGGACGAGTACGCGGATCTTTTCCGGAAAGTGAAGGCGCGGATCAGCGCGCATCCGAACGTGGTGCTGAGCGCGCATTGCCACGACGATCTTGGCCTGGCTGTCGCGAATTCCATTGCCGCGATCGAAGGCGGCGCGCGGCAGATCGAATGCACGGTGAACGGCATTGGCGAGCGCGCGGGAAACGCTTCGCTTGAAGAGCTGGCCGTGGCGCTGCACGTGCGGCAGAACCGTTACGGGGTTTCGACCGGACTCAGGCTCGACAAGCTTTATCCGACGAGCCGGTTGCTGAGTTCGATCACCAACGTGCCTGTGCCTCCGAACAAGGCCGTCGTGGGAGCCAACGCCTTCGCTCATGAAGCCGGAATTCATCAGGACGGCATTTTGAAAAATCCGCTGACCTACGAAATTATTTCACCCGCGACGGTCGGCGTGCCGGCGCGGAAGCTGGTGCTCGGAAAGCATTCCGGACGTAATGCCTTTCGTTCGCGGCTTTCTGAATTGGGATTTGAAACGACCGACGCGGAGCTCGCCGAGTGCTACCGGCTGGCGATTCTGCGCGCCGATGCCGAGAAAGAGATTACCGATCGCGACCTGATTACGATTATTCATCAGGTGCGGCGGCAGCCGGTGCCGAGCGCCGCGGTGCACTAGATCCTTCCTGACAATCGACATTCGAGCGGCCATAGTTGCAGGTGGCCCGCGACGCGTCCAAAGAGCCCGGCAAGGAGCGGTGCTGCTCGAACCCTCTAGAATTTGCTGCGTTTGGGGATGGCGCCGATGCGGCGCAAGCGCATGAGGTTTGTCGAGCCGCGCGCGCCGACCGGCGTACCGGCGATGATGCCGACAACGTCGCCGTCTTCGACCATTTGTTCTTCACGCAAGCGCGATTCGGCTTCGCGCGTGAGTTCATCGATATCTTTCAGATCGCCCGTGCGGCGCGATTTTACTCCCCACAGCAGACCCATTCGCGGATAAGACTCCGGATTCGGCGTGAACGCGACGATCGGCACGCGCGGCCGATACTTGGACACCAGGCGGGCCGAAGCGCCCGTCTCGGTGAAGACCACCACGGCTTTCATTTTCAATTCTTCGGCAGCGCGGCAAACAGCGCCCGCGATGACTTCACTGATGCGCAATTCCGCAAAACGAACCGGGCGCACGGGCTCGAAAACATTGGCTTCGGCTTCGCGAATGATGCGGTCCATCATGCCGACGGCTTCGAGCGGATAGTGGCCCGCGGCGGTTTCGCCGGAAAGCATGAGCGCGTCGCTGCCATCGAAAATCGCGTTGGCGACGTCGGAGGCCTCAGCGCGCGTGGGCCGCGGATTCTTTTCCATCGAATCGAGCATCTGTGTGGCCGTGATCACAGGAATGAGGGCGTTGCGAGCGCGCAAAATGATCTGTTTTTGCACGACCGGAACTTTTTCCGGGCTCATTTCGACGCCCAGATCGCCGCGCGCGACCATGACGCCGTCGGACACGGCGAGAATTTCATCCAAATGCTCGATGGCTTCGGGCTTTTCGAGCTTGGCGATGACCGGAACATTCTTTCCGGCGCGTTCGATATGTATTTTTGCGGCTTGCACGTCTTTGGGTGTGCGCACGAAGCTGAGCGCCACGTATTCGACGCCGGCCTGGAGCGCAAAATCCAGATCGACTTCGTCCTTTTTTGTGAGCGCGGGAATTTTTAGCTTCACCCCGGGGAGATTGATGCCCTTGTGCTCGCCGAGCGTGCCGCCGTTTTCGACGCGGCAGGCGACGTCCTGGCCTGAGACGGAAACGACTCGGAGGGCAATTTCGCCGTCCGAGACCAGAATGCTGTCACCCTTGCGAACGCACTTAGGAAGCGGGCGAAACGTCGTGCTCACGCCTTCTGCGGTGCCGCCGACCTTGCGCGTGGTGAGGAAAAATTCCTGACCGGAGCGGAGCAGGACCGGGGTGCCACCTTCGAGCAGCCCCGTGCGAATTTTCGGACCTTGCAGGTCGGCGAGAATGGCGACGCCTTTTTTGTGACGCTCCGAAGCGCGGCGCACTGCGCCGATGAGTCGCTGGTGATCGTCGTGCGTCCCGTGGGAAAAATTCAGGCGGGCAACGTCCATGCCTGCGGCGACGAGCTTATCGATCATCGCGGGCGTGCGGCTAGCCGGTCCCAGCGTGCAGACGATCTTGGCCCGGCGCTCGGTCATGGCTGGTTATTTTTGTGCAGCGAAGTCGGTGACGACGTTGTAAAGATATTCGACGCCTTTGCGAAAAGAATCGAGCGGGATGCGTTCGTCGTTGGCGTGCATGCGCTTGAGATCGTCGTCGGTGAGCGGAAAAGGAACAAGGCCGTAGGCCTGCACGTTGCGCATGCGAAGAAACGAAGAATCGGTCGCCCAGGTGGAAAGATACGGAGCGACGGGCACGCCGGGGAATTCTCGGCCCGTAACGCGCGTAATCGAATTGTAGAGATCGCTTGTGAGCGAGGACGAAGGAGTGGATTCGCTGGCATTGGGTTCGAGTTCGAAGCGAATTTCCGGATCGTCGACAAGCGCTTTCAGTTTCGCGAGCAGCGGATCGAGTGAATCGCCCGGCAGAAGACGAATATTGAGGACCGCCTTCGCGTCGGGGGGAATCACGTTGTTGCGAACACCGGCCGAGAGCATGGTGGGCGAAATCGTGTCGCGCATCATGGCGTTCCATTGCGGATTTTCGTCCGCAATGACGCGCGCGGCGTGGTCGCCGCGATCGGAGGTGTCAAGGACCCGCATCCACTTGCCCGTGTCTTCGTCTTCGATCGGTGCGAGGGCCGCGAAGTAGGCGCGTGTGACGGAATTGAATTGCACGGGCGCCTGATAAGCCGCGATTTTGGCGACGGCCGCCGCGACGTGCGCGACCGGATTGTCCTTGAGCGGGATCGAAGCGTGGCCGGAGGTGCCGGTGGCGATCACGTCCACGCTGGCCGAGACTTTTTCGCTGGCCTGGACTCCGACGTAGAGCACCTTGCCGTCTTTCATTTCGACTTCGCCGCCTTCGTTGAGGGCGAAGCCCGAGGCGATCTTGTCCCAATGCTTTTGAATGGCGAACCGGATGCCCTGTGCGCCGCCGTCTTCCTCGTCGCCTTCGGCCAGAAAGATCACATCGCGATTCAGGCGCGCGGCGGTGCGCTTCAGTTCCACCATGACCGCCAGATCCGCGATGGCCATGCCCTTGTCATCGATTGCGCCGCGGCCGTAAAGATAGTTGCCCTGAATGATGCCGGCGAACGGATCGACGGTCCATTTGGCCCTATCGACCCCGACCACGTCGAGATGGCCCATCAAGAGAAGAGCGCGGGAAGGATCGGGCTGGGGGTTCGCGGAAAGGCGCGCGACCAGGATGCCGCGTCCGGGGGCGCTTTCAAAGATTTCGTTGGGTATGCCTTCCTTGTTGAGTACGCCGGCCAGATACTTTGCGGCGGCAAGCTCGTTGCCCGGGGGATTGCTTGTGTTGATGCGGATAAGGTCCTGAAGCCAGGAGGTGGCTTCGGTTGCGATCTGAACGATTGCCGAGGAGTTCGCCGAGGGCTGGCCGGATGCGCCTGGAGTCGGCATCTGCGCCGGCGACTGAGCTCGCGGTTGCGGTGCTGCAACAAGCAGTCCGGCAAGAACAAGAGCCGACGTCACGATCGAGCGCCGCAGCATTCGGTTCGCCTCCGGTGGGCGTGCGCGAGATTCGCGCCGCGCAATAATTCATACTATCATGTGGCCGCGAGTGCTCAGGGCGGCGAACCGCCGAAGTTGTGCGAAATCGGAACCATCCGCTGGTGGCTTTGGGTGCATCCAAAGCCGGGAGGTGAGTATGCGATCGATGACTTGGTACAAGGCGGCACTTCTCGGACTCCTAATCGCTGCATTCGGAATTCCTCCGCAAACATTCACGGCGCTCGCGCGCCAGCAGGGACCGCAATCCCAGGCGCCCTCGCAGTCAGAACCGCCTCCTTCGCCGAGCGGCAAACAGCCCGCTCCGAAAACGCCCCAGACCGCGCCGGAAACCGCGATTTCAGTGCAGTCAAATGTGGTCAACATCGACGCAGTGGTGACCGATCAGGACGGGAATATTGTGACCGGCTTGAAGAAGCAAAATTTCAAGGTTACCGACAGCGGAACCGAACAGCAGGTGACGAACTTCGCGCCTACCGACGCGCCCATCATGATTGTGATGCTGGTCGAGTACAGCGCGGAAGCCTACGGATATTTCGGATACAAGGACGCCGTCTGGGCCGATCAATTTCTGCGGAACCTCAAACCGCAGGACTGGGTCGCGCTCAAGACCTTCGATCTGCGGACAACGCTGCAGGTGGACTTCACGCACAACGCCGGAGAAGTCGATCAGGCGATTCGGACTCTCGGTTTTCCCTTCTTCCACGAGGCGGCGCTTTTTGACGCGCTGTTCAGCACGATCGGCGAACTGCGCGGCCAACCCGGGAAAAAATCAATTCTGCTGATCACCCGCGGATTCGACACGATCAGCAAGCACCGGCTTGATGAAACCTACAACCTGATGAAGGAAACCGACGTGACCATCTTCGCGGTCGGAACCGGCGAAGAGTACGACCTTTACAGCAACGGGAACATCGGTTATTTGCAGGCCAAAAACCAGCTCAATACTTTTGCGCAGATGACCGGCGGTTATGCCTGGTTCCCGCGTTTTTCGGGCGAAATTCCGGGAATCTTCAACTCCGTTGCGGCATTCCTGCGCAACCAGTATACGATCGGCTTTTCACCTACCACGCCTCAGGACGGCAAATACCACAAGGTCGTTGTGAGCATCGTCGATGACGATGGAAATCCGATGATGCTCAACGACAAGAAGGGCAAGAAGCACAAAGTGGTGGTCATTTCGCGGCCCGGATATACGGCGCCGAAACCGACCGATATTCCGCCGGGCAACTGAACCTTCGAAAGTTACCGGGCGGTAGCGCGAAGGTCGCGACCGGTCATTTCGTGAGGTTCGTCCAGACCCAGCACACCCAGCAAAGTTGGCGCGATGTCGCGGAGCGAACCGCCCGGCTGCAATGGGGTGTTCGCGTCTTCTGAAACAAGAATCAAGGGCACCGGATTGGTTGTGTGATAGGTATGCGGCCCGCCGGTCGCAGGATCGATCATCGTTTCGGCGTTGCCGTGGTCGGCGGTGATGATCCATGCCCCTCCGCGCGGACGCAGCGCCTGGAAGATGCGTCCGAGCGATTCGTCGACGACTTCGCAGGCCTTGATCGTGGGCTCGAGCTTGCCCGAGTGGCCGACCATATCGGCGTTGGCGAAATTCATGATAATGGCGTCAAAGTCCCCTTTTTCGATGGCGTGAACCACGGCGTCGGCGACGCCGGCAGCCGACATTTCCGGCTTCAGGTCGTAGGTCGCGACTTTCGGCGATGGGACTAGAACGCGGTCTTCGCCCGGATAGGGTTTTTCGACGCCGCCATTGAAGAAGTAGGTCACGTGCGCGTATTTCTCGCTTTCGGCGACGCGTAAGTTCTTCAGACCAAACCCCGCGAAAACAGCGGCGAGCAAGTTTTCCAGCTTTTCCGGCGGCAGGACGTAGCGCAGCCACGGCCATGATTTGTCGTACTGGGTCATGCCCGCGTAGAAAAGATTTTCGGGCCGATCCGGATCGGCGATCTCGGCGAATCCAGGCTCGATCAGCGCGCGCGTCATCTCTCTCGCACGGTCGGCACGATAGTTGTAAAAGATCACTGCATCGTCGTCACGAACGAGGCCGCGCGGCACAGAAGGCTGGCCTCGGTCGGCTTCGGTTACGATCACCACCGGGACGATGAACTCGTCGGTAACGCCTTTTTCATAACTTGCGCGGACTGCCGCGGCAGGATCGGTCATCTTCACGCGCGAATCGCCGTGAGTCATGGCGCGATACGCTTGTTCGATTCGCTCCCAGCGGTTGTCGCGGTCCATTGCGTAGTAGCGTCCACTGACGCTGGCGATCTGGCCGACACCATATTCCCGGAGCTTTTGCTCAAGTTGAAGAATGTAATCGATGCCGCCATTGGGCGGCGTGTCGCGGCCGTCCATAAAGCAGTGGATCAAGACGCGCGAAACTTTCTGTTCCTTGGCCATGCGCAAGAGCGCGAAAAGATGATGGATCTGAGAATGGACGCCGCCGTCGCTGACCAGGCCCATCAGGTGAAGCTGATGTTCACGGCCGCGCCCCATCGCCTCGAGCAACAAGGGATGGCGGAAAAAATCTCCACTGGAGACGAGCTGATCGATGCGCGTGATGTCCATCTGGACGACGCGGCCGGCGCCCATATTCATGTGGCCGACTTCGCTGTTGCCCATTTGACCTTCGGGCAGACCCACAAAGGGGCCGGAAGTTTCGATTAGCGTGTTCGGAAAATCCTTCAGAAGGCGGTCGTAGTTCGGCTTGCGCGCAAGGGCGATTGCATTGCCCTGCGTTTCGGGGCGATAGCCCCAGCCGTCCAGGACGGTGAGAACGATTGGTTTTGGACGTTTGGCCATGGCAGATCAGAATACACAATTCGCAAGCTCCCGCTAAGTGCGTTTGTTGGCGATCGCCGAATCGTTGCCGAAGCGCAACAAATACGGGCTCTGTCTGCGAGCGCATTTTGTGTTTTGCTTGTTATTGCTGCGGGGGATGCTTACAATCGCGGATTCATGCCAACAAGTTATGGAGAGCGAATGGGCAAGCGCATCGCCGCAAAGATTACTGGAGTTGCCGGCTACGTTCCGCCGCGCGTGGTGACCAATCACGATCTGGAAAAGCTTGTCGACACGACCGACGAATGGGTGCGCACGCGCACCGGAATTCGCGAGCGGCACTATGCCGATCCGGGCGTCGCTTCGTCCCACTTGGGCAGCGAAGCGGCAAGAAAGCTGCTGACTGCAAAGGGCGTCGATCCGGAGGAAATCGAGCTGATCGTTGTGGCGACCGTTACGCCGGACATGTTCTTTCCGGCGACGGCCTGTTTGATCGAGGACCGCATCGGCGCGAAAAACGCGTGGGGTTTCGATCTTTCGGCTGCCTGCTCCGGGTTTGCCTACGCCCTCACGGTCGGCGCGCAGTTTGTGGGAAGCGGCTCGCATAAAAAGGTGCTGGTGATCGGCACCGACGTGATGACTTCGATTCTGGATTTTCAGGACCGCGCGACCTGCGTGCTTTTCGGCGACGGCGCGGGCGCGGTGCTGCTCGAGCCGGCAACGTCGGACGCCGAAGGGATCATCGATTTCGCTCACGACATTGACGGTTCCGGTGGCTGCAATCTCTTCATGCCGGGCGGCGGGTCGCTGCATCCCTCTTCGCAGCAAACCGTGGAGAAACGGATGCACTATGTTCATCAGGAGGGCCAAAGCGTTTTCAAATACGCCGTGCGCCGGATGAGCGATCTTGCTTCGCAGATGCTCGAACGCAACGGGCTGGCCGGCCGCGACCTGGCGCTGGTGGTGCCGCATCAGGCGAACCTGCGGATCATCCGGGCGATGCAGGAACGCATCGGCGTGGACGATTCGAAAGTGCTGGTGAACATTGACCGCTTCGGAAACACAACGGCCGGCACGATTCCTCTCGGATTGATGGACGCCGTGGAACAAAAGCGACTGCGCAAAGGTGATCTGGTGATGCTGATTACGGTAGGTGCGGGCTATACGAGCGGCGCGGTACTGATGCGCTGGGCGTACTGATTTTTTCGAGGGCGCTTTACTTCTGCGCGGGGTGGCTCGCGAAATACTGTCCGAGATCCGACGCGAGTTGGTTCATGCCCGTCTTTACGTTCTGATCGAGTGCGGCAACCACGTCTTCGACCTTTTTCCCCTGCACCGGCTCATCATGCGAATAGGAATCACTCCATACCGTCGCGGCTGATTTCGGATCGTAAAGATCCAGTTCCATCACGAAGCGCGCCGCGAGCTGCGGTTTTTCGATTTCGTCGAGCGCTTCAAGATGCGATCGCACCAGATAGTCGCCGCGCAAATTGCTGGCGACCGCCGAGACCGAGCGAAATTGCCTGGTAGAGCGCAACGAGGCGATCAGGCCGTCCTGAATCATATCGACCGGCGGCTCGGCCCAGCGCGCATATTCGTATGTGCCCAATTCCTCCCCGCTGACTCCGTAGACAAGGCGATCATCGCGATAAAGATGCGTGGACGTGACGCGGGCGACCATGAGCGTGACCGGAAATTGTGCCGGGGCGGCTTGCGCGGCCGGGGGCGTTTGTGGCACTTCGAGCTCAAAATATCTTACGGGCCGCGAAGAGCCGCAGCCCGCGGCAATTCCCGCGGTGAGCAGGATCAAAGCAGCTTTGCGAATCCGGTGCATGGAATTGGCTCCCCCGATCATTTCGCGGATCATTGCGGAGGTTTATCTCCCGGGTTACGCGGTTTGATTCCCGACGGGCGAATCAGCATGTAGGGCCGCGTCTTTAGTGTTTCCGTGAGCGAATTCAAATTCTCCGTCACGTGGCGGAGGTTGTCGATGATTTCGTCCAGATTCTCCGAATTTGTGTTGACCGTGCTGTTTAGCTGATCCGAGAGCAGCGCGGCCGAGCCGAGCGCCTGGCGCAGGCTCGCGAGCGATTGGTGCAGGTCGGGGCGATCTTCGCCGATCGCGGCGTCCAGATTTGCGAGCGCGTCGTTCGCCTTGGCGGAGGCTTTTTGAAAGTTGTCGATCAGCGGACCGAGCCTGGCCGTCGTGTCGTTGACGTTGTTGAGCGCCGAGCGGACGACGGGGCGATCTTCCTCGAGCATGCCGCGAACGTTACCCAGACTCGCGCTGATATTGGCGCGATTCTGATCGTCCAGAAGATCGTTGACGCGATCGAGCGTGACTTTCAGTTCGGTCGTCCGGCTGTTGAGATTTTTCACCAGTTCGGTCGCATTGGGCCCGAGGTCACCGATCAGGCCGACGACGTCGGAAAAGCCCACGTACTCAACCGATTTCAGCGTAGCTCCCGGCTGCGCGGGGGCCGATGCAATCGTGCCGGGAACGATGCCCAGAAAATTATCGCCGAGAGGGCTTGTGCTGGTGATGATGACGGTGCTGTCGGTCTTGATCGGGATGGTTGACTCGACCGAAAAGTCGATCTCCATGCGCATGGGGTTTTGCGGGTCGCTTGCAACTTTCTGCACACGTCCTACGGGCGGCCCTCCGGCGTAACGCACTTCCGAGCCCGGTCCGAGTCCGCCGGCATTCTTGAAATAGGCGCGATAGTTGACGCTCGCACCGCTCAAACCACCGGACAGAACAAAAATCGTGGCCGCGAGCAGGCCGACAGCGACCAGCACGAAAAGCCCAACCATTGCCTGCTCGCGTTTTGCGTTCATGGGTTTGGGTGTCCTTGGCCGGAGCGCTAGCGTCGCGGCGGCGGAATCTCTCCGGTCAGCATTTGCAAATAATCGATTTCGCCGGTGACTTCGGCTTCGGGTATGCGATCGAGAAACTGGCGGACGCGCGGCTGCTGGCTCGCGCGAAATTCAGCGGGTGTGCCGTTGGCGACGATGTTGCCCTTATCGATCAGGATCATGCGATCGGCGATCAGAAAGGCACTCGCAAGCTCGTGAGTGACGACCAGGATCGTGATCTTGAAGGCCTCTTTCAATTTGAGGATGAGCTGGTCGATGCCGGCGGCGATGATCGGGTCAAGGCCTGCGGAAGGCTCGTCGAAAAAGAGAATTTCAGGATCCATCGCGAGAGCGCGCGCGACAGCGGCGCGTTTTTTCATTCCGCCGCTCAGCTGCGAAGGAGCGTATCGCTCAAAGCCTGAAAGGCCGACTTGATCGAGTTTGAGACGGACCATGATTTCGATGGTGGATTCATCGAGCGCCGTATTTTCACGAAGAGGAAGCGCGACGTTTTCGCCCACAGTCATCGAGCCAAACAGCGCTCCGCTCTGGAACGACATTCCCATTTTCAGGCGCAGTTCGTCTTTTTCGCGTTCCGAAAGCGCGGGGAAATTCAGGCCCTGAATGCGAACTTCGCCGCCGCTCGGCTGTTCGAGACCGGCGAGCGTGCGCAGCAATGTGCTTTTGCCTGAGCCCGAGCCTCCCAAAATGACCAGCGTTTCACCCGCCTGGACATCGAAGCTGATCCCGTGAAGGATTTCGCGCTCGCCGTAGTTCACGCGGAGGTCGCGAACCGAGATGGAAGGTTGAGACGTGATATCGGAGGCCGCTGTGCTGTGCTCGGTTTTCGTCATGGTTCACGCATTGCCGGCTTGATCGTCATCGGGGTCCGGCGAAATAAAAAATGGCCGTAAAAATCAGGTCGACGCAGATCACAAGGAAGATGGATTTTACCACGGCCTCCGTTGTCGAACGGCCGACCTCTTCCGCGCCGAGCCCGGTTGCAATGCCCTCCTGGCAGCCCACGGCCGTGATGACAACCGCAAAAAGCAGGCTCTTCAGGAGCCCGGTAACGACGTCGCGCAGTACCAGGGCGTCAAGCGTGGCGTGAAAATAACTGGTCCAGGTGAAGCCTGCGAAGGCCACGCCGAACGTGCCGCCGCCGCAGACGCTCATGAAATCGCCCCAGGTGGTGAGGCACGGCAGCATGAGCAGCATCGCCAGAAATTTCGGCGCTACCAGAAAATGAATCGGGTCGAGCGCCATCGTTTCCAGCGCGTCAAGTTCCTCGTTCACTTTCATCGTGCCGATTTCAGCGGCAAACGCCGAGCCCGAGCGGCCGATCACAATGATGGCCGTCATCAGGGGGCCGAGCTCACGCGTGATGACCAGAACAACGGCGCTTGCCACCAGTTGCAGCGCGCCCAGCTTGCGAAGCTGATAGGCGCCCTGCAGCGCCAGAATGATCCCGACAAAGAACGAAATCAGCGAAACAATGGGAATCGCTTCGACGCCGACCGACATCGCCTGATGCACGGCGCGGCCGATGCCGAGCTTGCGCCCCCGAAAAGGCTCGATAAAAACGGCGCGCGAAGCTCGGCCGGTGAGGCGCGCCAGACTTCCCAGATAGGCCAGCCCGTCAACGGTCGATCCGCCGATCGTCTCTAGAAAAGCCATGTTTTGTGGGAGACGATCTTATCTTCGACCGAGCCAAAGCCCAAGCGCGATATGCCCCGGTACCTTGGATGCAATCAGCTTTCCGGGGATGCGGAGTTTTTGAGCGCGGCGGCTTCGTCGTCGTGGATTTCGAACACTTTCGTGAGGCGGGTGAGTTCCAGGACTTGCCGCGCGACGCGATTGAGGCCGTAAAGCGCAAAGCCGCGTTTTATGTCGCGCGCGACGCGAAGTGCTTCGACGAGCGAAGCGACGCCGGCGCTGTCTATGTAACGCACTTTTTCGAGGTTGACGACAACGCGGACCGTACTTTTTTCGCGCAGGAGATCGAGCAGCGCTTTGCGCACTTCAGGCGTGCTGCGGAGGGTGATGTCGCCATTGATGTCGACGATCGTGTTGGGTCCCGATTGGCGCGTTCCAATATTGATGAGAGATGACGCGGCGGCCATGATCAAAGTTGTGCCAGAGATTCGCTGTGCGCGCAATCGGTTTTAAATTCGGCGGCATCGGCCAGGGTTGCTGGACTTGTGCCGATGGCTATTGGAGGACGTATACGACCGGGTCGTGGTCGCCCGTTGTTGTGGTGATCGAGAGTATCAGAGACGGCGAAACGACGATGAACTCGCTAGTGGCTGCCGCCGGTTGCGTAAGAGCAGTCGAGCCGGTTCCGCCGACCGAGCTGATGATGTTGAATGTTCCTGCGACAGTTTCGCCCGAAGTGTTTGCCGTCGAAGTGCTTTGGTCGAGCGTACCGGCGATCGTCCCGTTCGATGTATCGGTGCTTGCGAGTGTAACGGTGCCGTCCGCGTCCGGCACGGCGGGCTCGGCCGGCGAGCCGGTGCCCTCCTCGAGAGTCCCTGCGAGCGCGACGGCCGAGAAAGGTCCTTCCGATTGCGGCGTGAAGATGCCGAAGAAGGGATAGGGCTGGCTGGTTTGGCTTGTCGTTTCGCCGATGCAGTACGCCGTGTTCGGACTGATCATGTAGAAAACCGGGGCAAATGGCGAAATGATATTCGTGCTCACACGGCCGAACTGATCGGCCAGTTCAAATTGTTGCTGCGTCGTTGGGAACGTCAGGATTGTCCCGGCCTGGTTTTCAAGAGCTGTAATCGAGAAGCTACTCGAGCCGGTACCGGTGACCGAAACCAGAGCCACGTCGGGAAGATAGGTTTGGCCCGAGGGGAAATGGCCCGTAAGCGCGGCCACGCTGGTCCCGGTGAACGTGGTGCCCGGTGAAGCGGTGAACGGAGCGCCGGTTTGCTGCTGCATCGTGCCGGAGGTGAGAATCGGCGTGCTCGAGCTCACCGTATCTGTCTCGATGAGAAACGATTCGAAAGGTGAAATCGGATACACGCTGAAATTCATGGCCCCTACCGAAGAAGTCAGCGTCATCGAGCAGCGCGTTGATTGCGACGTAGCCTGGTAGGTGCCGGTCGCCTGGGCCTCGAGCGTGACTTGCACGGGCGTGTTGGCGTCGAGTTCGCCGATACCGAGACTCCCTTGGGTGCTTGGCGAGACCGCACCCGCGGCCGGGAAAGCCCCGACAATGACGTCAGGACCCGCCGCTGAAACTCCTGTGACAGCAATTTGCCTTCCGACCAGGCCAAATGCGTAGTTGCCGTTGAACGTGTTGTCGGTGCAGGTCGTCAGGCTGCGTTGCTCCAAATCGCCTGAACCGCGAATTCCGCTCGAGTCGAACTCGATAAAACGGCCGCGACCTCCGCCGAGTGTCGTTGAGAAGGCGTATGTGGGAGTGCCCGGGATGCTCGAGAACGTCATGACGCCGCGGCCGTTGCCGGTAGCTGTGTAAGTGCCGGTGAACGTCTGGTTTTTGGGCGCAGCGCCAATCGCGTTTACGTCCTCGACGCCGTTGGTGATGTTGCCTTGTCCATCGGACGTGAAGCTGCCCGCGAGCGAGATCGCGTTGCCGGTCGACGTGAATCCGTTGAATTCAAACGCGTAGTTGCCGTTGAGGATGTTGAGGTCGGTGACGATAATCGTGAGGTTCGCGGTGGCAGTCTGGACCGGAGTCTCTGAATCAGCGACCTCGACGGTGAAGGAAAATGTTCCGGTCTGTGTTGGAATGCCTGAGATCAAGCCGCTCGTTGCCAGCGTAAGCCCCGGCGGGAATGTGCCCGATGTGACGGTCCAAGTAAACGGACCAACGCCGCCCGAGGCCTGCAAAGTCGTCGACGGATAGATGGCGTGCAGGGCCCCGTTCGGCAGAGACGTCGTCGCTACGGCCAATGGCAGCGACGCTCCGACCACAATGCTCAGTGGCTTCAAGGCCACATGCCCTTGCGAATCTCCGACTTCGATCACGAAAGAAATCGTCCCTTGTGATGTTGGCGTGCCTGAAATTGTGACCGACCTTGTGCTGCTCGACCCAAGCGAGAGTCCTGCCGGCAGAGTTCCATTCGAAACCGACCACACGAATCCAGGGATACCGCCTATGGCGGTGACGGTCGAGCTGTACGAGGTGCCGACGTTGGCTGCCGCGAGCGAGGAGGTCGTAATCTGCAGGCCAGGCTCAATCGTGATTTGGATCGTAGACTTCTCGCCCGGGAAATCGACCGAGGAAGCATTCACCGTGACGGTGGTTTCCGAAGCGACGCTGGCTGGCGCGGTGTAGGTGACGGTGGTTTTCGTGGACGCGCCGAGAGAACCCACGCCGGTCAATGTCCAGGAGACGCCGCCGTTGCTCGGGTCATTTGTAACCGCTGCCGTGACGACGGCTGTTCCGCCTTGCAAGACGACCGTGCTGGTCGAGGACAGCGTGATGTTATTGAAGTTCGCTGGAGATCCGGAACACCCCTCGCATCCCGCTCCGTAGACACAAGCCGCCGCGAGAAACAGATAGCTGAGATATAACCCGGCGCGCCTGCTCATACGGCCTCCTGAGCGAATAATGCGGGGAGAAAATCAACTGACGAGCGATCCTGCGAGCCTGAACGTCCCCTAACTATTTGAACGCAGTGCGCACCCGAGAGGGAGCTGTTAAGCCGGCAGAGATAGCGTATCAGGTAACCACAGGACGTACAGCCGAACCCCTACAAAGATGAGGCGAAGGACCGGCAAGCGGCCGCGCTTCGGGCTCGTTACTATAACGAAAATCCGGCCGAACCTTTCTGCCCCAGCCGGCCTCCCTGACGCTATTGTTTCCGAGTCACCGGTCCACGGAGATCTCGATGAGCCGCATCTGGCAGGCGCTCAGACAAGCTGAACAAGACCGCGCTCGCGTCACCGCGCCTCAGGATGGGCCGGAAATCGAAGAGAGGGAGCGTGAGCCCGTTGCTGATGAAAGCTCTCTTCCTGCAAAAGAGTCGGAGCGTCGCAAGGGACTGCGCCATTCGCACGATACGATTCTGCTGGTTTACGGCTCGGACGACGAAAAGCAGCCTTTTCACGAGCAATCGGAAACCCTCGACGCGAATGAGAACGGTTGTCTGCTTGCGCTTGTCCGCAGCGTTTCGCGGGGCCAGCGCCTGTTCCTGACCAATATGCGCAACCAAGCCGAGCAGGAGTGCAAGGTCGTCTACGTCGGCCGGCGCACCCAGGGCAAAGCGCGTGTGGGAGTCGAGTTTATTCACCCGGCGCCGCATTTTTGGCGCCTTCTCTAGTTGGCTCGTAAGGCCGCCTCAGGCCTTTCCCGCCCGTGTTCTACGCAGATTACGATTGGTGATTTGTGCCCCGTCCGCTATACTCGTTTGATTCGCTGTAGCGAGATAGAGACCAGGAGAATC
>DATMLZ010000073.1:0-31391 GCA_035569955.1 Candidatus Acidiferrum sp. | reverse complement strand
TGTATCCGTGATTCTGGACCGGACAGTCGCCAGTCGATGCCGTCGCAAAACGCCACGCGGGGCTCCTTTTTGAATGACCCGGGGCGTATTCGGCTAGCGCGTGCTGAAACTTCTTGTTCAATTTTGCAAACGTAATGCCGTGGGCATTTTTCAGCAGAGATTTTAGTTCCCGCTCGCCTAGCGCGCGCCAATCCATCAGCGCGATCCAATAGATTCGGGCGCGAAAGGGCGCGGAAGCGATGCTGTCGCGCTCGGTCAATTCGCCAAAGCGCTCCGGTCCAGCCGCAAAAGACAGAATTGCGCGACCGTCCGCTGGGAAATCGATCTGCGCGAACATTTTTCCGCCGGTTGCCTGATCGCCAACTCGAAAGACGAGCTCGTCGCCCCATCGTTCCAACCGGCTCACTGTTTCAACCGCGTGGGGCAATGACAACAGAAGCACCCGCGTACTCTGCGCATCCATGATTTTCTCCCCGACCATACCTGCCGTCGCTGGTTGCGTCACCCGACGCTTGACACCTCATCAGGCGACCGCTAGAAAGGTTACATGGCACAGACCATCATGATTTTTGATTTCGGCACGAACGAAGAGGCGGCGCAGCAGGCGCGTCACAAAATCGAAGGATGGAAGCAGGGGTTCCGCCTCGGCGACAAGATGACGGTCAAGTTTGAACGCGAAGATACGGCCGCTGCCGCCGATACCGAAGACGCCGAAGCCGAGGAAGAGAGCAGGCAGGCGAAAAAAAGCGCCGCGAAAAAGGGGCCAGCAAAGAAGGCGAAAGAAAAAGAGAACTCCGGCGGGCGTGTCCGTCTTCTCGTGCGCCTCGGTTTTTCCGATCACGAAAAGCTTTCGCAGCAGCGGTGGCTTGATCGCATCCCCGCCGAAGAGCCGTTCAAAACCGCCAAGGGCGAGACGATTCGTCACGGAGATCCCGAATTCGCCAAGTCCGCCGAGCGTTTCGAATCGCTCGACTAATTGTTCTGAGAACGCTTCCTTCGAACTCTCGGTCCCGAGGCTCATGCCTCGGGGGCTACGGTGCAAAATTACCGCACCATCATCCAAAAACTGTTCGGAATCTACCCGCGCTCGCGTTTGAAGTCGCAAAACCGTTCTTCGGGCGCTTGCGCATGCAAATCGGTCGGCAGCTCAACATCAAACGAATCGTGGAACGCCAGCCGCGGCTGCCGGAAAGAGGTCCGACCATTTGTTCTAAAAACCCTTGTGTTTGGGATGTTTGCACGGCTAGGAATTTGGCTATAATGAGCCGGAGCGTTTCGAGTCTGGGCGCCTCACGGGCGAGGTCAACGAATGCCCTCTCAGATCAAGACCAAAACAAAGACCACGCAGTTCGATTCAGCCAAATACCAAGGCTTTCGCAGCGACGCTCTGGCGCGCATCTACCGCCTCATGTTCACTTCGCGCCGCCTCGACGACCGCGAAATCCAGCTCAAGCGCCAAAACAAGATTTACTTCCAGGTCAGCGGCGCCGGTCACGAAGCGGTTCAGGTCGCCGCAGGGCTCGTTCTTCGCTCCGGATACGACTGGGTCTTCCCGTATTACCGGGACCGTGCGCTTGCTCTCACGCTCGGCGTCACGCCCTACGACATGCTCCTTCAAGCCGTTGGTTCGCGGCTTGACCGCGCTTCGGGCGGCCGCCAAATGCCCTCGCACTGGGGCAATCGCGATCTGAATATTGTTACAGGCGCATCGGCCACCGGCACGCAATGGCTGCGCAGCGTCGGTGCCGCGGAGACTTCGCTTTACTACGAGAAATTTCCGAAGGCGCTCGAGCTAGCCCGCAAGGCTCCGATGGGTGAGATCTGGAAGTCGCACGCCGATGAAATCGTGCTCGCGTCCGGCGGCGAGGGTTCGACCAGCGAAGGCGAATTCTACGAAGCTCTCAACGCCGCAAGTCTCGGGCGCGCTCCGGTGATTTTCCTCGTGCAGGACAACGGCTGGGCCATTTCCGTCCCCGTCGAAGCGCAAACGCCCGGAGGTAGCGTTTCGAAACTGGTAGCCAACGTGCCGCTGTTGCACATCGAAGAGTGTGACGGCACCGATCCGCTCGCCAGTTACGCCGCCCTCAGTCGCGCCGCCGAATATTGCCGCGCGCGCAAGGGACCGGCACTGGTTCACGCGCACGTCACGCGCCCCTATTCGCACTCGCTTTCCGACGACGAAAAGCTCTACAAGACCTCCGAAGAGCGAGAAGCCGAGGCGCATCGCGACGCTGTTCCAAAATTCGGTCTCTTCCTCGTGCGCGAAGGAATTCTCGACGAGCAAGAACTCGAAGATCTCGAGTCGCAGGTCGAGCGTGAGATTCTGGAAGCTACCGACCGCGCGCTCGCATCCGAAATGCCGACATCGAATTCCGTCTACGATTTTGTCTATTCGCCCGACGTCGATCCGACCAGCAAGAAATTCGAAAGCGGCCCCAATCCATCGACGCAAGCCGACGGTCACGCCAGCGGCCATCCGAAAACGATGGTCGAAATGGTCTCGGCCACACTGCTGGACGAAATGGCTCGCGACGAGCGCGTCGTTGTCTTCGGCGAGGACGTCGCTGATTGCAGCCGTGAAGATCACCTGATCAGCGTGAAAGGAAAGGGCGGCGTTTTCAAAGCGACGGCCGGTTTGCAGCGCCGCTATGGCCTATCTCGTGTCTTCAACACGCCCATTGCCGAAGCCGCCATCGTTGGCCGCGCGATCGGCATGGCCACGCGCGGACTCAAGCCCGTCGCCGAAATTCAGTTTTTCGATTACATCTGGCCTGCGATGATGCAGCTGCGCACGGAAATGGCCACGCAGCGTTGGCGCTCCGGCGGAAATTTCAAGTGCCCGGCGGTTGTGCGCGTACCTATCGGCGGTTATCTCAGCGGCGGCGCAATTTATCACAGCCAATCCGGTGAGGTCACATTCACGCATATTCCCGGAATTCGCGTCGTGATGCCCTCTACTGCGCAGGACGTGTGCGGACTGCTCCGCACGGCGATCCGCTGCGACGATCCTGTGCTTTTCCTCGAGCATAAGCATCTTTACCGCCAGCCCTACAATCGCTCGGTCTATCCGGGATCGGATTTCACGATACCCTTCGGCAAGGCTAGGCTTGTTCGCGAAGGCAGCGACATTACGATCGTCACCTACGGCGCGGTCGTGCATCTCGCCGAACTAGCCGCAGCCGAGCTCGCGCGGTCCGGTGTTTCACTCGAAATTATCGACTTGCGGTCCCTCTCACCTTACGATTGGGACGCAATTGCCGTGAGCGTTCGCAAAACAAATCGCGTGATCGTCGCTTATGAAGACATGCGTTCGTGGGGCTACGGCGCCGAAATCGCCGCGCGCATTGCCGACGAGCTTTTTCATGATCTGGATGCACCGGTTCGCCGCGTTGCCGCCGCGGACACTTTCTGCGGTTACCACCCGACCCTCGAAGACGAAATCCTGCCGCAGAAAGAAGATCTGGTCCGCGCCGCTCGCGAACTGGCGGAATACTAAGACGGCGTCACTGGTGGCCGCGGGCTTTGACTTTATGTGGTAGCGTGTCATCTTGCCGGCGAACCGCGGCTGGCGCGAAAATGGGGCAGGGGCACGGCTTCAGTCGCGACACACAACGGTCGGGGAATCCGGTTCGAGCCGCTGGGGCACCAGATGAACGGCGCTGCGATGGAACTTTTCGCCCAGCCCAATCGTAGTAACCATAGAGCGGGAAGGGAAACGCCCCGCGCAGGAGGGTTGAAATGATCTGCACGCATTGCCAACGAGATATCGCCGACTATTCGAATTTCTGCTATTTCTGCGGAGCGCGCCAATACCGCGCGGCCGACGGTCCGCCGCGCGCGCAGAAGCGCCTGATGCGTTCTTCTGTCGACCGCAAAATCGGAGGCGTTTGCGGAGGCTTCGCTGAGTACCTCGAAGTGGATTCGACGATCGTGCGGTTGATCTGGCTGGTCGCAGTCTTTGTGCCTCTGCCGCTTGGTCTGATCGCGTACATCATTGCCTGGATCGTGATGCCCCAGGCGCCGCTGCCTTCGCCTGTTGCAACCGCTCCGGCAGCAACACCCCAAACGCCCCAATCTGTTTAGGGTTGCGTCGTCATTCGGAGCGAAGCGTCCCCGGCGGTTTCCGCGTCGGGACGCCGGCGGTGAATCTCAATCTTCCTTCTCAGCCAGGCTTTTCTGGAGCTAGTTAGCTCTCTCCGGCTTGCCGACTACTGCTACGACGGGCAAGAACTTTGGATTGAATTCCAATCAGCGCGATCGGAGAGACACTCACATGCTAGTCCTTCGACTTGGCTCCTCGGGTTTTGCCACCGCGTCGCGCGCCAAAAATGACCTGATCGATCGAAATCTCACCCGCTCCCAGGCACGCGAGCGCAAACGCACTTGCCGCGAGCACCATCGGAAACTCGTACGAGCCAACTCTCATCGGTTCGCTGAACATGTGGTGGACGCGCCACAGAGCCACGACCATTTCACCTGCCAATAGCAGCGCCGCAACTCGCGTGAACAGGCCCGCCAGCAGCAGGCATCCGCCAAAAAATTCCAGCACACCCGAAATCACCGCAAAATAGGTCGGCAAGCCCATATGTTCGAAGGCCTGCATCGCTGCGTGCGTATTCACGAACAGCTTGGGATATCCGTGAAACAGGAAAACGATTCCCAGCGCCGCTCTCAGAAGCAACAGTGCCAGAGGACTTAGCTTTTCCAAGCTTCCCATTTGTCATCTCCAGAAATTCCGAAGCGCCGTCCGCCCAAAATTGTATCAGACGAGAAACGCGCAGAGATTGCCGTTTAGGGCGGCTTCAGGCTCGCCTTAATCCTTAGCCAAAGAGAAAAGCTCGAGCTCCTGAAGTCGCGTTCGCCGCCCGCAGTTGACGCCGCGTCATCGAAGGAGTTCTTTTGGGGCACAAACCGTGCTTTTTCCGCACCCCCTTGCGAGCCGCACGCACGGGCTGGTGTAAACTTTAGATGTGATCCGCAAAATGACGTTGGGTTTCGTGATTTTTCTGGTGATCTGCGCGGCGTTATATCTGCGCTTCCACCACGCGAGACCTCTGCTCGGAATGGCCTATTCCGGGAGCCGCGGCCTCACGCTCTACGATTCATCCGCACAGGTGCGTTCTCCCATCGGCACGGTTGACTATGGTGAACCGCTCCAGATGCTTGAACGCTTTGGCGATCAGATCGAAGTCCGCACGTCGAAAGGCTTGGTCGGCTGGACCACCTACGAGGATCTGATCTCGCCCGAGCTCTGGCAGCAGGAAAAGGATTTGGACGCAAAGACCGGTCATACGGCGCCCGAAGCGCGCGGTCACACGCGCGTGATCAGCAACCTGCATCTCGTACCGGGACGCGACACACCGCGTGTCCGCCAGTTGAAGAAGGACGTTTCGGTCGAGCTTTTTGAACGCCAGGCGATCGCCGTTCCTGAGCCAACGTCCGCGCTAGTCGCCGCTCCGGCGCCTGACGCGGCCGATGACCCTTCTGCGAACAACGCCGCCCCAAGTGGCCCCAAGAAAGAAGATTGGTGGCTCGTTCGCGCAACGCTCGACGACAAGAGCTCGGTTTCCGGCTGGCTCTTGAGCCGATTTGTCGATCTCGATGTGCCGGCTCCATTGCCTGACTATGCTTCGTCGGCGGGAATGCACATCGTCGCCTGGTTCGAATTGAATCGCGTGGCCGACGCGAACGGCAACGCGGTGCCGCAATATCTCCTTGTGGGTGTAAACGGACCAGAAGGGCAAGCCTGTGATTTCACACTGATGCGCGTTTACACCTGGGCGAAAAACAAAGGCCAGTACGAAACAGCGTTTGTCCAAAGCGACGTGTGCGGCAGGCTCCCGTTAAAGATCGATCATCCAGCGGGCACCGGGGACACGACTTTTGCGTTCACCGATCCGGGCGACGGCACGCCCCAGGTCTATCGCATGCGCCAGACGATCGTGCGTCGCGTTTCCGACCGGGACAGCGCAAACAAGAGGAAGCCGTGACGCTCGGGCGCAAAACTCGCTTTGCAGCGATCGCCGCTCTCACGGCTGTGTCGCTGATTTGCGGCTGCTCTCTCGGACCGAAGCAGGTCGCGGCGCAAAGCCCGCCGATTCCGCCGCTGCAATATGTGGGCGCCTGGGGAGTGAAGGGAACCGACCCAGGCCAACTCGATCAGCCGACAAGCATCGCCACCGACGTTCGCGGCAACGTCTACATTGCGGACGCCGGCAGCCAATTCATCGACAAGTTCCAGCCGACCGGGACGCCGTTGCTGTCGTTTCAAGACGAGCGCCTGAAGCATCCGCAATCAATCGCAGTCGATCGCGGCGGCGCGATTTATGTGACTGATCCGGTGCGAGCGAGCGTCTTCATCTTTCTGCCGGACGGGTCGCGTTATCGGGAAATCCGGCTGCAGACGCGCCCGAACGCCGAAAATACTTTGGACGTGGCAGTGTGTGATGACGGATCGATGAGCATTCTCGACGTCAACGCATCGAAAGTTTTCGGGTTCAGCCCAAGTCTGCGCCTTGCCCATATTTGGAAGCCGGGAACGGAAGCGTCGAGCGGTTCCGGGCGTCCGGAGTCGGTTGCTGCGGGTCCTGTGGACACAGTTTTCGTAAGCGGGATTTCGGCGAACTCTCTGCTGCGCTATGACGACGGCAAGTTGACTTCGCAGATCGCGCTCGGAAACTCCCCGCAAGGCGATCCCTCAAGCGTTTCCGCGGCGGCTCGCATCGGTGACCAGTTCGCTGTCTCGTCAAATTACATCTTTGCTTCCGATGCGGACGGCAGGAAGCTCCACGTCTGGACGCTCGATGGCAAGCCGAAAGCCGATATCGATCTCTCGCCCGAGCTTGGACCCAATCAGCGCTTCGCGCCTCCCATCGCTGTCTCTCCGATGAACGACCTGCTGATCCTCGACTCACAGCAAGCGCGAGTTCTCCACTACCACATCAATCTGTAGCACCGTACTGCTTCCGCAATCCCCACAATAGGAAAAGAATTTCGCGCGTCCCGGCGTTCGTCGTTTTTCAGACTCGCAAAAATGCCGTCTTTGGTCAGCGAGAGAGGAACTACAATGTGCCAAAGCAGCTGCTGCGGCTGCGCCTCTGGACGAATGAGGTAAGAAAATTGAAGCAACGAATGGCTGCCGACCGATTTTCCAATCGATACGCCATGCGATTCATAATCACCATTAGACTCCGTGCGCTCGACAGAATCATCCTGTCTGATCGATACACTTTGAGGGGAGGAACGCTCGCATGGCCCTGTTCCTGACCGAAGCCGACGTTCGATCCATCCTCACAATGCCCTTGGCAATGGAGGCCGTCGAAGACTGCTTTCTTCGCCTGGCCGCCACAAGCAGTACGAATCAGCCGCGTCGCAGGCTCCATTTTGCCGAAAAGGGCGTTCTGCACTACATGGCTGCTTCTGACGGCGAGGCCGGCTATTTCGGCATGAAGATTTACAGCACTTCGCCGAACGGCGCGCGATTCATCGTGCCACTTTACCGTACGCAAACCGGTGAACTGGTCGCGATCATCGAAGCCGAATATCTGGGCATGGTGCGCACAGGTGCGGCCTCAGGCGTGGCCACTCGTTACATGGCCCGCCGGGACAGCCACACTCTCGGAGTGATCGGCACAGGATCGCAGGCGAGCACACAACTTGAGGCGGTGACACTTGCGCGAAAATTCGACACAATCCGCTCGTTCAGTCGCGACAAGAATCGCCGGGAAGCTTTCGCCGAAGAGATGTCGAAAAAGTTGGGCTTCACAATAACGCCTGTCGATTCCGCAGAGGCCGCCGTACGTGGCTCGGACGTCGTCGTTACGATCACCTCTTCGGTCAAACCAGTCGTCGACGGCAAATGGCTGGAGCCCGGTGTTCATATCAACGCCGTCGGCTCGAATTGGCCGCAAAAAGCCGAACTCGACCGCAAAGCGGTCTTGTGGTGCGACGTGATTGCAGCAGATTCGCTCGAGCAAGCAAGGATCGAGGCGGGCGATTTGATCCAGGCCTTTGACGGCGATGAATCCAAATGGGAGCAGGTGCGCGAACTCAGTCAGATCGTCGCCGGAAAAATAAAGGCCCGCAGCGACGACCGCGAAATCACGCTTTTTAAATCCGTCGGACTCGCAGCGGAAGACATCGCGACGGCTGCGCGCGTCTATGAATTAGCGCGCGAAACGAGTATCGGTCGCGAAGTTCCGATGTGGGAGCCGAAGACTAGCGAAGCGAAATAACCGGGGGGGAAACTCAAGGACGGCAGCTCTTATATTTCCTTTCGAGTGCCTGATAAAGTCGGTGACGGGTATCTTCGGGGATCGGAGCGGGTTCGGAATTGCAGAAAATATCGATCGTCTTTTTTGTCGTATCTACCACGACCCGGCATTTCTCGCACTTGAGAAGGTGCTGCTCAATTTCTGCTCGGATCACCGGGTCGATCCCCGAGTCGAGGTAATCGGAAATCTCTTCCCAGACCTTCGTGCACTTCACGATGCCTCTCCCTGCCGGAAGTAGCGGCTTAGCTTCTGCCGCAGCTTGAGCCGGGCCCGCAGCAGCCGGGATTTTACCGCGGGCACGGAAAGTCCCAAAGCCTCTGCTGTTTCTTCGGTCGACATTTCGTCAATGTCGCGCAACTGGAAAACCGTACGGAACGACGGATCGAGTTCCCCGATCACCTGACCCAGAATTCCGGAAAGCTCGGTTTGCTCGTATCTCTGTTCCGGCGAGGGGCCCCAATCTTCGACTTCCCGCGGCACGGTGTCTTCGCCGGTATCAATCTCCTCATCGAGAGACACGTGATTGGGGCGCCGTTTGCGCAGCTTCATCAGCGCCTGGTTCACGGCAATGCGCACCAGCCAGGTATAAAAGCGGGAATTGCCCTCAAAATTGCCGAGATGTTCGTAGGCCTTCAGGAACGCCTCCTGCATGGCGTCCTCGGCGTCTTCGCGGTTCTGCGTGATGTTTTGGGTCAGGCGGAAAATCTTGCGCTCGTAGCGGCCGACCAGCGTCTCAAAGGCGGAGACGTCACCGGCTTTCGCGGCCGCGACCAGCTCGCCTTCGTCGTCCTTGACGACCTTGGACGGCAGAGGTGTCGTTGTCGCAATCGGGCGTGCGTTCTCGGGATTCATCTTGGGCGAACTCATCCCCCATTTTTGCATAACCCAGCCGAAACAGCATGCATTTGCAGACATGATTTACCCCGGCCAAATTGGATGCAATGCCGCAGAAAAAGATTCCTCTTTGGTACGGCCAATCGACGCCCTCCGTTACTGACTCGCGCCAACCTCTTTGACACCCTCCCCCCGGCGAAGTATCCTGAATTTTCACAAGGCGTTTTGCCCAGCGACCCCTTCATGCCAACCTGTTCTTATCGACTGAGCGACGCCCTTTCCGTGTTCAAGGACTAAATGCGAACATTGCCCGACTATTTGCGTAAAGGTATGAAGCTAATCTTGGTCGGCTCGAACCCGGGCGACCGCTCCGCGCGCGTAGGCCATTACTATGCTGGTCGCGGCAACCAGTTCTGGCCGATCATGTACGAATCCGGGGTCATACCAGAGCCGATCGGCTACGAAGATGACCGCCGTATCGTCGAATTCGGTATTGGAATGACCGATCTGGTGAAGCGGCCGACACGTGGCGTCGAGGAACTTGAGCGCCAGGAATTTGCCGAGGGGCGCGTCCTTCTCGCGCAAAAGCTCGAGGAAATGAAGCCTAAGGTGATCGCGTTCAACGGGAAGATGGTCTATGAGAAATTTGCCGGACGCGCCTGCAAACTGGGACTTCAGAAGGAGAAGCTCTACGGCGCGCAGGTCTTCGTGCTACCCTCGACAAGCGGGCAAAACGGCGGAACCGAACGCGCCGTAAAGATGCGCTACTTCAAGAAACTTGCCCTGCTCTTGAAGCAGCTCAAGGATCACTGAGGACCACTCCCGGAACCATGGCAACCGCAACGCAGCAGGCGAGCACGATTTTGGAAGAGCGGCACGGCGCTGTCCTCACGCTGCGGATGAATCGACCCGATAAGCTCAATGCATTGACGACGCCTATGTGTCGCGCTCTGCTGCATGCCTTGCTGGTCGCCGGAGACGACAAGACAGTTCGCGCGATTGTACTCACCGGGGCGGGGAAGGGATTTTCGGCGGGCGGCGACCTTGACGCCATTCGCGACGCGCGCACTCGCCGCGCAACGAAGGAAGTCGAAGAGCTCCTGATCGCGGGCAAGGAAATCTGCCTCGCGATGGCTACGATGCCGAAGCTGGTGATTGCAGCCGTCAACGGCGTGGCAGCGGGCGGTGGAATGAGCCTCGCGCTGGCCTGTGATTTGCGTATCGCTTCGCAGAACGCGACGTTTTCACAGTCCTTTGCGCACCTCGGGCTCTATCCCGATTTTGGCGCAACATACTTCTTGCCGCGATTGGTAGGTCTGTCGCGCGCTTCTGAACTGTTCTACACGGCCGAAACACTTCCTGCCTCCGAAGCCTGTCGCGTCGGCATCGTTTACCAGGTCTTTTCTCCCGAAACCTTTGAAGAGGAGACGCGCAAGCTGGCCGAACATCTGGCAGCCGGTCCGCCACTTGCGTATCGCGACGTGAAGCGCACGATGATCGGCGAAAAGAAACGTGAAATGGAGGACGCACTTGACGAAGAGATTCGCCTGCAGACGCATTGCTTCCTCACCGAAGATTGCGCGGAAGGCCTTGCCGCCTTTTTCGAGAAGCGCCAACCAAATTTCCGTGGGCACTGATTTTCAGACGGGCCCATCGCAACATCCACTTTTCTGATTTTTTTCTGGCCAAAATCTCACTAGGGGGGCGACCCCACGATGTTTTCGGAGTACCATGGGCGTCCGCGCGGCGCGACAGCCTCGCGGCCGGCGTGACTTCTGAGGAGGAAGTGATGAGCAGCGCAAAGACTCCCCGCAAAGCGTCCAGCGCAACGAAGCGCACGAAGAGGGCACAGTTTCTTCACAAGCCGAACTGCACCACGTGCCGCAAAGCGAAAAAGTTCATGGAAAAGCGAGGCTTCCAGCTTTATTTCCGCGATCTGGCCAAGGACAAATTGAGTGTGGCCGAACTCGAAGACCTGATCGGCAATCACGACTATCGGGATTTCCTCAATTCGCGGAACGAACTGTTCCGCAAAGCCAAAATGAAGGACGAGCCGCCATCGCGCAAGCAGGCCGTCCGCTTGATGTCCAAAGAGCCGAACCTCATTCGCCGGCCTGTCATTCTGGCCGGCGGCCACGTCGTGCTCGGCTTCGACGAAAAGGGCATGGCAAAACTGTAGGCTCGACTCTGTTCGCCGATGACATTTTCCGACCGCGTCGAAATACTGCAGGGCGATCTGACCGAGATCGACACTGACGCAATCGTCAACGCAGCCAACAACGATCTGCAGCTTGGCGGTGGCGTGGCGGGAGCGATTCGCCGCAAGGGCGGCCCGCTGATTCAGCGACAGTGCAACGTAATCGGGACCATTCCCGTTGGCGGCGCGGCGATAACGACCGGTGGCGATCTGAAGGCGCGGCACGTCATTCATGCCGCCAGCATGCAGCTCGGGGGAACGACCACTGCGACCGCACTGCAAAGCTCAACGGCGCACGCTCTGCGGATCGCCGCGCAGAATAATCTGAAGACGATTGCTTTCCCGGCGGTCGGCACAGGAATCGCAGGATTCCCGCTGAATCAGTGCGCCCAAATCATGCTGGGCGAAGTGGCACGCCATTTGGACGGGCCGACGTCGCTTGAGAAAATCTACTTTGTGCTTTATGACGGGGACGCACTCGGCGTATTTGAGCGAGTCTTTGCCGCCATGAGGAAGTAGGGGCTAATCGGTGCGGCGTTTGAGCGTAGGCTCACCGGACGGTGCATCGCCCGCGGGGCTGGTCGCAGCTGGTGCCGGGGCCGGAGAATTGCTCGCCGGGGTCGCCTGATTGGGGTTGTAGGGTTTCTGCAGGTATAGCTGTGCTTCTTCCTGCGCACCGGCCGTGTCATCTTTCATGTGCTGCGCGTTGCTGTATTCGTTCACGGCGCGTTCGCGCTGGCCGAGCAGGTCGTAAATCTTACCCATGTAGATGTGGGACCAGACTTCGACCCATTTGGGATCAAGGTCGCCGCCGATCGCGGAGCGAAACTCATTGGCGGCCGAGTTGTAGTTCTTCTGATAGAACATCGCTTCGGCCATCCGAAAGTGCGCGAGCGAATTCGTGGGTTGCACGTCCAGCGCGCGCTGATATTCCTGAATCGCCTCGTAATATTTACCGACCTGCGCCAAGGCTTCGCCGCGCGCAACCAGCGCCAGCACGCGCAGGTGCGGACTCGACTTCAGCAAATTGTTGTCGGGATCGATCGACACGCCGTTCGGCTTCGGCATGCCGTACGTATCGACCTCGAAATCGGACGACGTGCCCGTGACGAGTGTTGCTTTCGTGACAGGATTGCCGTCGGTCGTAACGCGCACGTCGACAGGCATGCGGAACGTATCGAGATCCTGCTTGATCTTTCCGATCACCTGAAAGCCCTGCGGCGTGCGGTACTCGATGTAGTCCACACTGAATTCGGGAACGCCTGTGGAATTGAGCCATTGTGAGAAAAAGGAGAGCAAATTCACGGGCGGCTTGTCCGGCGTCGCTGGCGGAACGTGTGCGTTGGCGAGCTGTTCGAGCTCATCGATCGAAGCCGTTTTGCCGGCGTGCTGCTGATAGAAATCGTGAAGCATGGAATTGAACGCGTCGTCGCCCAGTTCGGTCCGTAACATGTGGAAGACCATGGCGCCCTTGTCTTCGACAATCGAGCGATATTGGTCCGAATAAGCACCCAGCGACTGGACGCTGGCGACCGGTGTGACGCCTTCATACATCAGTGCACCAACGGCGAATTCCTGAAGCGCGTTGTGCAGGCCGGCGACGCCGTCGGATTGCTCGGCGTACATGGCCTGACCGTAGCGAGCTAGACCGTCGGTAACCCACACGTCTCCCGAGCTCGCGGGCAGAACACGATCTCCCCACCACTGTCCGGCGGCGAGTTGCGCGAGCAAGCCTTCATTCGGTTTTGCGGTGGACCATGACCCGGCGCTCAACAGCAGCAGTCCAGGCGCCGAGTAGCCCTGCAGCGAGCCATCTGGCATTTGCGCGATCGTGAGCTGTGCTCCGGCCGGAAGTGGGCCAAACGAATCCGAATAGAAGCTCATTATGCGTCCGGCGGATTGCGCATAGGGTTGCGCCGTGGCTGCTTGCGCCTGCGGCGTATACACCGAAATTTGATAGCCTTCGACCGGGGCGTTGGTCAGTTGCAGGGGGCCCATCACAAAAGAGCCGACCGGACCTGCCTCGTCGCAATGGAATAGGTAAGAAAGCTGCGCGCCGCTCTTCGATCCGGGCAAAGCCGGCATCGACTGCGGCGGATCGGCCTTCCCGGTGCCGACCACGACGAACGTGTCCGGGACGATCAACTTGAACGTGCCCGTGTAGCGATTTGAAGGATAGTTCGTCAGCGGAAACCAGCGGGCGGGAAGCAACATGAAGCCGGAGGTCTTGTTGATCGAGCCGAAGCGAACGCCCGGCGTCGGGCTATCGTCGAGGCTGTGGAGCGGGCCTTCATAATCGAAAGTCAGCGAAACTGTTTTTCCTGCCGTAGCCGTTTCGTCAAGGCCAACGCTCACCAGTAGCGGCTCGTTGTTGTCGCGGCCGAAGGTGAGCGTCTTGCCGGCTGCCGATTTCACGGCGGTAATCTGCAGGTCCGGGTGCAACTCGACCAGTAGCGTGCGTGAAACTTGGGAGGCGACAAAGTCGGCCTTCACCTCGGCGTCGATCGTTTGATTTTCCGGGTGAACGATGACTTCAACGTTGTAATTCGTCGCGCGAAACGGGAAGGCGCGATGCGCTTGCGCCGAGCCTTGGGCAGCGGCCAACAGCACGAGCGCAAACGAACCGATCAATTTGCCAATAGCGCGCAAAACAGGACCTCTCAAAAGGGGGTTCGATCCGCACTTCTAAGATACCAGACTCGAGGAATCCGTTGCCCGCCGTGTAGCAACTAGAGCATCGCGGCAAAAGCATCGGCGGCGCGCTCGATGGCGCCGCCCTCGCCGAGACGGGACTTGACCTCCGCCAGCCCGGCACGCATTTCGGCGCGGGCATCGTGCGAATCAAGCAGGCGGCGCGCCTCGGCTTCAACCGCTGCTGCCGTGAAATCGTGCTGGATCAGCTCCGGGACCAGACGCCGGCCGGCGATCAGGTTTGGCATGGCGAAGAATTTCGTGCGGATCAGCGGCTTGGCGAGAAATGCGCTGACCGCAGAAACACGATAGACGACCACCATCGGCGTTCCTAGGAGCGCGGCTTCGATGGTCGCCGTGCCACTGGCGACGATGGCGCAATCGGCGGCCGCGAAGGCGTCATAAGCGCCGCCTTCGACGCGATGAATCTTCAAGCCAGGTTGTGCGAATGGAGCAAAAAGCTCGGGACCAAGGCCGGGCGCCGCGACGTGTACGAACTGAATCTCGCCGCCTTTCGCGGCGTACCCGCGCGAGAGATTCGCACAGGCTTGCACGATGGCCGGATAGTTGCGGGCGATTTCGTTCTTGCGGCTGCCGGGCAGCAGTGTGACGATCGGCCGCGACGCGTCAAGACCTTGTTGTGCCGCAAACTGCTCGCGGTTGAGCTCCGGCTTTACGACGTCCACCAGCGGGTGGCCGACGAATTCGACCGGCACACCCGCGTCGCGATAGAGTTTTTCCTCGAACGGAAAGATCACCACCATCTTCTTCACTCGCCGACGCACGATGCGGACGCGTCCGGCGCGCCAGGCCCAAATCTGCGGACCGATAAAATAGCCGACCGGTATTTTTCTAGGCTTGAGGCGTCGTGCGACACCCAGGTGAGTTCCCGGCGAATCGACAAGGATTGCGAGGTCGGCTTTGCGGCGCACCGCTTCGCGAGCGAGGCGATTTTGCACGCTCACCACCGACGCAATCTTGTGCAGCACTTCGGCGATTCCGACGACGGCCACTTCGTGATAATCGGCCACCAGCTCCACACCCGCCTCGGCCATGCGCGGGCCGCCCATGCCGAAGATTTTCGCGCCCGTGCGCTCGCGAAGATCGGTCGCGAGGCGCGCGGCGTACATGTCACTTGAGGCTTCTCCGGCGGAGAGAAGAATCGTAGGTGGGCTCATGCTGCATCAATCATTTGCGGGCAGCGGTTGGGCCAATCCGGGTGCAGAAGGAGGCAGTTCTCGCAATTCTTGCTCTTTGTATTGCAGCTGGTAAAGGCGGTAGTAGATGCCGCGAAGAACTAGCAGCTCCTGGTGAGACCCCTGTTCGCGCAGCTTGCCTTTGTGGAAGACCAAAATCCGGTCCGCGTGCTGGATCGTGCTTAGGCGGTGAGCGATCACAACGGCCGTCCGTGCGCGCAGCAGGCGATCGAGCGCCTCGCGGATCATCAGTTCAGTGTTGGTATCGACGCTGGACGTGGCTTCGTCAAGGATCAGCAGTTTCGGATCGTGCGCGAGCGCGCGCGCAAAGCTGACAAGTTGGCGCTGGCCGACCGAGAGCGTGCCACCGCGTTCGGTAACGGGCGTTTCGATGCCTTTGGCCTGCGAGTTGATATACGGACCGAGGCCGACCTCCCGCAGGGCCTGTTCGGCGTCCTCACGAGTCACCGTGGCTGTGCCAAGCCGAACGTTTGACTCGAGCGTGCCGGTGAACAGGAACGGGTCCTGCAAGACGATGCCGAAAAGCCGGCGCAGATCCTGCAGATTCATTTCGCGGATGTCCACACCGTCGATCAGGATTTGCCCGCGCTGAATCTCGTAAAAGCGCAGAAGCAGCTGAATGATCGTCGTCTTGCCTGCACCGGTATGGCCGACGATGGCGAGCGTCTGGCCGGGTTCGGCGCGGAACGAAACGTCGCGCAGCACCCAGTCTTCCTCTTTGGGCTGGGCGCCCCCGCGATACGCAAACCACACGTTGCGGAACTCGATCCCGCCTTGAACCGCGGGCAGTGCCCTTGCGTCGGCGGCCGATTCAATCGTCACGGGTTCGTCGAGCAGGGTGAAGACCCGCTCGGAAGCTGCCATCGCCGCCTGCAAGATGTTGAATTTCTCGCTGAGGTCCTGAATTGGATAAAAAAAGCGCTGTGCGTATTGCATGAACGCGAGCAACACCCCAATTTCGAGCGTGCCGCCAATCACTCGTGCTCCGCCGAACCAGTAGACCAGTGCGATGCCCGTCATGCTGAGAAATTCGACGCCCGGGTAAAAGTAGGAGAATGCGTCGATTGCGTCTTTGTAGGCCTCCATGTGAACCTGGTTCAGCGTGGAGAATTGTGAGCGCGATTTGTCTTCTCGATTGAAAAGCTGCACGACCGACATACCGCTGATGTGCTCCTGCAGGAACCCGTTGATGCGTGCAATGGCCGTGCGGATACGGCGGTTCGCGTCGCGCACGTGATTGCGGAAGATATACGTGAGCATGATCATGAACGGCAGGGGCGAAAGGGTGACCAATCCGAGAAATGGGTGCCACTTGATCAGAAACGCCGCCAAGCCGAAGAGCAGGACGAAATCGTTGAGCATCGCTACAACGCCCGAGGCAAAAAGATCGTTCAGCGCATCGACGTCGGTTGTCGCGCGGGTGACCAGACGTCCGACGGGGCTGCGGTCAAAGAAGCTCATCGGCAGACGCTGAAGATGCGCAAAGATCTCTTTGCGCATGTCGTACATCGTTTGCTGGCCGACCCACTGCATGATGCTTACTTGCAGGTACTGCAGACCAAAGCTCGCGGCGATCGCGGCCAGAAATTCGGCGACGAGCCAGAGCATCCCCATCGCGGCGGCGTGACGGGGGATCGTGCCCTTGACCACCGGTACGACGTAATTGTCGATCGCAACGGCGAAAAGATAGGGCTTCAGGATTTCCGTGGCCGCCACAGCCAGACTGATCGTAACCGCCAGTACGACTTTCCAGCGATAGGGACGCAGATACTTGAACAGCCGCTGCGTCAAGCGGGAGTCGTAAAGTTTGCCGAGCTTCTCTTCTTCGCGAAAGTCGCTCATTCTCGCGCCAACTCTTCCTCGAGCAATTGCCGCTGGTAAAGTTCTGCATATTCGCCGCCCAGATCGAGCAACGATTCATGCGTGCCCCGTTCGACGATGCGGCCCGCTTTCAGCAAAATAATCTGGTCGGCGTTCTGCACCGTCGAAATGCGGTGCGAGACCAGGATCGTCGTGCGTTCGCGCATCACGCCGCGCAAGCCGCGCAGAATGCGTTCTTCCGTGTCTGTATCGACGCTGGAAAGTGAATCATCGAGGACGAGAATCTTGGGGTCCCGAATTACAGCGCGGGCCAGGGAAGTGCGCTGCTTTTGACCGCCGGAAAGCGTGATGCCGCGTTCGCCGACCATCGTTTCATAGCGCTGCGGGAAACCTTCGATGTCCGTATCGACGCAGGCGACCCCGGCCGCTTCGGTCACACGCGAATCGGTCGCCTCTGCGACGCCGAACGCGATGTTCTCGCGCAGTGTCTCGCTGAAAAGGAAGGTATCTTGCGGCACGTAACCAATCGCGCGGCGAAGCTGATGGATCGGGTAGTCGCGGATCGAACGGCCATCGATCAGCAGAGAGCCCGCGGGCGCTTCCCAGAGCCGCGCAACCAGCGCTGCCATCGTCGATTTGCCGCTGCCCGTAGGACCGACGATTGCCAGCGTCGAACCGGCCGGCACGCGCAAATTGATGTCCCAGAGGACCGGATCGTCTGAGGCCGTAGGGTAGGCAAACGTCAAGTGCTTGAATTCGATCTCGCCACGGATTTCGGGTGGTGCGCCAGTCTTTGACGCCGCCCCTGCGTGGCCATTGCTCGAAGCGCTCGGAGCCGAAGCTGCCGCCGTATCGCGAATATTGGGCTCAGCGTTCAAAATGTAATTCAGGCGGCCCATGGAAGCCGCCCCGCGCTGGAAAATATTCGTCACCCAGCCAAGCGCAATGATCGGGAAAGTCAGCTGCGTCAGGAAGGTATAAAACGACCACAGAGTGCCCAGCGAAATCGTGCCGGTCATCACCGAAGCGCCGCCCCTGCCCAGCAGAATCACCACGCTTACGCCGATCATCGCGGTGAGCGCAGGAAAGAAAAGGCTCCACGCACCGATCAGTTTCACATAGCGCTTCACGTATTCGCGGTTCGCCTCTTCAAACAAGTCCATTTCCTGGTTTTCCTGCGCATAGGCTCGGACCACGCGAACCCCGGTCAAATTTTCCTGGGCGCGCGTCGAAAGAGCGCCCAGCGCGGCCTGAATGCGTTCTGACGAGCTGTGGATGATCCGGCCGAAATAGTAGACCGACAGAACCACAAGCGGTACGGGAACCAGCGTCCAGAGCGTAAGCGCCGCCGAAAACTTCACCATGAAATAGATGGAGACGACCGATGTGGCAATCGTGTTCGCGCTGTACATGATGCCAGGCCCGAGCACCATGCGGACGTTGTTCAGGTCGTTAGTCGCGCGTGACATGAGATCGCCCGTGCGGTTGCGCACGTAAAATTCCGGGTCCTGGCGGACCATGCTGCCGAGCAAGTCGTTGCGCAGGTCGAATTCGATCTCGCGCGAGACTCCAATCAGGATCCAGCGCGACCAGAACGTACAGAATCCTTTGAGGATCATCGCGCTGACGATCACGACGCAGTAGAACCCGAGAGCGCGGGTACTGAGCGGCGAGTAACGGGAAAGAAGCGGAGAAAGCAAATGCCGGGCGGTGCCGGTGAGAGTCGTGAGCGGCTGCGGCAGCCCGGTCAGGCTGTCGGCGATGATGCCTTGAACCAGCTGCGGGACTGCGCCGATGATGCCCATAAACGCCAGGGCGAGCAGGCCGATGGCGGTCTGCCCCTTGTAACGAAGCATGTAGGGAATGAGCGGGCGAATATTCTCCCAGCCCGTAGGTTTCTTGGCGGGTTGGGCGGCTGTGGCGATGGATTCGGAAGCGGCGCTCATTGGTCAGGGCTTAGACGCAGACAGCGTCATTTTGATTACCTTGCCGTCCGGAGTACCAGATTCGATCTGCAGCATCTGAGGTACCTTGGGACCTGCCCACCGGTAATCGTATGTCATCGATTTTATAACTGATTTTGATTCGGTGCCGCTGGTTTCCGATTCGGGTTTGCCGTAAATTTTTACAGCGTCGTCGCGCGTAACTCCAATATGCAATCGACGGCCCGATCCAAGCCAAGTACGTGAATGTCGCAAATAAGCTCCAGCCACGCAGTCCGCGATAGTCGGTTCGCCCACCTCTGAGACGGAGACTTTCGTCGGTAAGACCGAACGGTCCGGGTAAACATCAACCGTCTGGCAGTTGCATTGTTCGTCGTAGGAGTGATCGCTGCTTCGGTCGAGGGCGTGGCTCTCCCATCTGATTTTTCGTTGGAAGGTCTTGGGCGTGTCCTTTCCCGGTCGGAGCCCGGCAAGTTTTGTCTCGCCGAGGTACTGGTTCGCTCCGCGACTGACGCTCGCACCAGCGGGCACCAGAAGCGACATGCTAACGAGCAGCCAGAATTTCCTCGAGACGAGCCTCAAAATTCTCCTCGCCTTCCGACCAGAGCCGAATCCGTCCCTCGGGAATCGCCTTTTCGACGTTGCGCACCCACTCCATCAGCCGACGGATGTTCTCACGCGTCTTTTCCTGATATTTCTCCAGGTTCTCGGGCCAGGCCATGGCTTCGAGGAAGCGGGCTTCTTCCGGACTCTGTGCCGGGACCGGTGTTCCTTGACGGAAGCCCAAAAGGCCGGCGTGGCCGGTGAAAAGATGCTCGAAGCCGAGATTCGCCTGCAAATGGCCGTTCTCGTTCCATGCGCCTGAGTCGTAGTCCTCGCCGTAGCAGATCAACTCAAGCGGCTGCGGCTCGTTGCGGAAGCCCGCCGCGCTGCCAGGTTCAAACGACCACAGATCCCAGTGCGCTTGCGTTTCGTAAGCGCAGTCCGAATGCAGGTGATCGCGCGCCAATTCGATGATTCCCGCAGGATCAAGAGGCACGACGCGCAAATCCTGCTCGAATATCGGTGGCTCGGAAGGATCGACCGCGCGAATCGTAAGATAACTGAAACCCGGCTGGGAAGCCGAGAAGGGAACCGTGCCGAGAAATTCCGAAAACCGCGCCATCATCTGCTCTTCGGAGAATTCCCTGCACCACACGCTCAGATAGGACTGATTCGACATGCCCGCCATTATACCGAGCCGCTGCTCGAACCGAAAATCGGGTGAACTTTAACCACAAGTGGAGAACGATTCACGCCGATGAGGGCACGGAAACGTCAAAAAGGGCTGCGAGGAGGTCGATGGAATGCTTCCGGAGAAACTGTATCGGCTGAGCTGTGACTAAGCCTTTTTCTTTGGCGGAGCCGGCGGCGTGTCGTCGTCTTCTTCAGGCGTAAAGCCGGTTGAGAGTCCGAGCAAGCGCGCCTTGAGCGTATCGCCCATTCCGGCGAGCACATCGGCACACGTTTCGCGAATTCGTTTCTCAGCGGCTTTGGCCAGCGTATCGAGCATTGCCTGAGAATTCTGTCCGAGCGTTGCGGCCGACGCGAGCAGCCAGGAGTTCGAAGCGTTTTCGAGCCGTCCTTTGTAGTGTTCGATGGATTCGTTGGTTTCCTTCTTGAGCTGTTCCATCCACAGGCGTTTTTCCGATTCGCGCTCGGCGTCCCATTCTTCCATCAGCGGCACCAGCTGCGATTGCAGCTGCGTACGTGCCTGCTCGACACCTAGTTGAATGCGTTCTTCAAGCCGTTTCTCGTATTCGCTGAATGATCCTTCGCGCGCGAATTCCATGTCCGAACGGGTCTTTTCCAGTGCGGCGCGCGACGATTCCTCGAATTTCTTGAACGACTCGGCCATCACCTCGTTAATCCGGTTTCCAAATCCGGCCGATGCCATCTCTGCATTCTCGGAGAGCTTGCCGCGTTCGCGGTCGATGACTTCCTTGGCTGTCTCTTCGATTTGCGCTTGCGCGTGGCTCACGTAGGCGCGCCGCTGATGATCGAGTTCGCTTGCGGCAAGGCTGGATATTTCGGCGGCGCGGTCGCGCAATGTGGACGTCGACTGCTCGACAGCTTTTTCGAGCGACGACTGCATTGTGGTATGAGCTTTTTTCGTATACCAGTCCGACGCCTTCAGCAGCGCCTCATAGGCCTCGTGCTGGGTTTCGGACGCCTTCTGGTCCAGGTCCTGGGCGGTCTTCGAAAGCACGAGGCGGCTGGCTTCTTCGATCTCCGACGGAACCTTGGCAGCTTCTTCGCGCAACCGTGCGATCGAGTCCCGAATGGCCTGTTCGGAAGCTTCCCGCGCTTGCTGACTGATATTTTCGCGAACCAGCGCGGCTTGCTGCGTCGCGCTGGCAAGCTCGGTCGCTGCCCGTTGCGCATCCGCAATCTTGGGGGCAATTTTCTGATCCATCTCCGTGGAAAAGTGATCGAGCACTTTTTCGGCGGAGTTGCGCAACATCGGTTCAACCAGCTGGGTGCGCTCGGTGATGATTTCGTCGGTGCGCCGCGCGATAACGTCCTTTTGCGAAGAAAGGATCTGGTCCAGATTTTGTTGCGTCTGATCGACGGCGCGTTGAGCAGCCTGCTCAAGCTGAGCCTGCGCGGCCTCGGTGCGCGTCCGCTGTTGTTCGAGCCCTGCGGACAGCGCCTCCATCCTGTTTTGCGCCTCTGCCGTAACGGACTGGACCGAGCCCTGCGCGTTCGCGAGCGCCTGATCGAGTTGCGCCCGCAATTCGACGCTCCGCGCAGCAAACTCCTCTTCGGCCTGGGCGATTGCGTTTTGCGCGGCTTGGCGCAAGTCGGTCTTGGCGCCCTCGGCGCGCAGCCGCTCTTCCTCGAGATCGGCTGCGATTCTCTGGATCGTCTTCTGCGCGTCTTCGGCGGCCGCGCGGACAACGTTGTGTACGTCGGCGGTGGCCGCCTGGATCGAATCTTGTGCGTTGGCTGCGGATTGATCGAGCGTCGCGCGAAGGCCTGCGCTCTTGGTGTTGAATTCTTCTTCGGCTTTTGCAAACGCAGCCTGCGCCGCTTCGCTGAGTTTCTGATCCATGTTCAGCGAAGCGCCTGAAACGGAGGCTTCAAACTCTTCCCGCAAGCGCTCGGTTGCGGCGGCAACGTCGGCCTGAGCCTTTTCCAAAGCCTGATGGTGCGTGGATTGCGCGGCGTCTTCGAGATTTTTCTTCCACTGGTCGAGCTGCGCTTGCGCGGCATCGGGCGAAGAGAGAATTTGCAGAGACGGTGAAGCCGCTTCGCGCTCGGTCATCACCCGCTCGACCGTCTGTTCGACCGTCTGCTTGACGTTTGCGGCGGCCGCACGCTCGGCAGCCTGCTGCGCCGCTTGTTGCGCGACCTGGCCGACGGCTTCGTCCACGGCCTGACGAACTCTTGCATCGAGCTGTTCGGCGCTTGTGCTCGTGAGCTTGCGCGCTTCCTCAACGATCGCCGTGGTGCGGTCGGCGGCCTGTTGCACGACCTTGCGCACGGCCGATTCGGAAACCCGATCCATCGAAACCTTGATCGCCCGTTCGACAGCTTCGTGCAACTGCGCGTCGATCTGCTGCCGGACGACGGTCATTTCGTCGTTCACGGCAGACTGCGCGCTGCGTCGCGCTGTCTTGTCGAGCGTCTCCTTTGCTTCGGCAACCATCTTTGCCATCTGGCGGGCCGACGCGAGTTGCGCGTCCTGCGCGGCAGCCGGCGACGCGGCCGGAGGGGCCGGCGGTGGGGGCGCCGGCACGACGTGAATTTTGCTTTCCGGCGTCGCTGGCACAACGCCGGCCGGAGGTGCGACGTGGCTTGCGCTGGGGGCGGCCGCGGGCGGCTCAATTGCGAATGTTTGTACTGCCGGAGTTTCAGGCGCTGCGGAAACCGGCGCAGCTGCGATCTCTTCTGCCTGTGCGGCAGGCGCATCTTCGGGATACGGGAACCAGTCTTCCGGGGGGAACGCAATACCCCAGATGTTTCCGGGAATATCGAACTCGACGCCGATCTGGAAAAGCTCCCGCACGGTGCGCGGCCGCTGCACCCAGATCACGCGGCCCTGAATCGACCGCGGCGGTTGACCGGCCTGCGGCCTCGGAATCTCCAGCGTTACGACCGAATTCTTGGGGACGTAGTGCTTGGACTGGTACTTGCAACCGTGGCAGTTAATGCCAATCGTCGTGGTGCGTTCTTTGAAGGGCTGTCCGAGCGCGTCGACACCGGTCACCGTAATGGGCACGGCCTGGGTAATTCGCGTGCTTCGCCGCTTCTGCTCTTCGGCGTCGTTGGATGCTACGGGCTCAGTCACCACTTCCTCCAGCGCGGATTTCTCCAATGTAACACCGCGCGGGCAGTGGCGCGAAGCTACCGAAGCGGGTGTGCGAAAAGGGTAACTTTTAAGGGGGGCTTTCCCGTAGCAGTTGCTTGGGATCCTCTGTATGGCGCGCTGCCGGTATCCTCCGTAGAATCAGTGTGCTTGCGCCGACTGCGACGCCGGCGAAAGGACTGCCCCTTTTGCGCAAATGGCTCTTGATCGGAGCATCGGTCCTTATCGTTCTTTTCGTCGCTTTGTACGTCGTTTCGGTCGTTGTCATTGTTCCAAGACTACAGCGCGGCGCCCGCGAACGAACCGAGGATTATCTCTCGAAGCGCTTCGAAAGCAGTGTCGAAATCGCCGATTTTCACATCCAGCTGAGGCCCACGATCCGCGTCGAAGTCGATGGAATCCTCCTCCGCCACCACGGCCGCAGGGATGTTCCTCCGCTGATCGAAATCCAGAGAGCTCTATTCGACGCGAACCTTGCTGGCTTGCTTGGCAGAAAAGCGGATGTGCAACTGGTGCGGCTCGAGGGGCTGCAAGTTCACGTGCCGCCGCGCGAGCCGGGCAGTCCTCCCATGCTTCGCGGCACCGATGAGAATCTTGCGAGCAAGTATCCCATCGTGATTCACCAGATTCAGGCCGACAGTGCCACGCTGGTCATCCTGCCCAGAATTGAGGATTCAGACAAACCGCCCAACCAGTTCGAAATTCACCAACTCAAACTCGAGAATTTCGCATTTGATCGGCCCGCGTCCTTCCAGGCGCTGCTGACGAACCCCAAACCGCGAGGTCTGATCAACTGCGAAGGCCAATTCGGCCCGTGGCTTGCGGACGAGCCTGCCGCGACGCCGGTCGCCGGAGCCTACACGTTTCAGCATGCGGACATGAGTACCTTGAAGGGTCTGAAGGGAATGATGGATTCGACTGGGCAATTTCGCGGTCCGCTCGATTACCTCAGTGTGGATGGTCAAACCGATATTCCCGACTTTGCGCTGCGCACCAGCGCGCGCCCGATTGCGCTGCACACTGACTACTCTGCGATTGTCGACGGCACGAACGGCAACACAATCCTGAGGAGCGTGACAGCCCGCTTCCTCCAGACCACTCTTTCGGTTCAGGGAGAAGTCGTCGATCTGAACAAGACCGTGAAGGGGAGAACGATCGAGTTGCATACGACTTCCAGCAGCGCCCGCATCGAAGACCTGCTCACGCTTGCGGTCGATCGCCTGCCACCAGCATTGAGCGGACCCGCGAAGCTCGAGGCGAGAATCGATATTCCTGAGCAAGAGGATACCGATCTGATCGACCGCATGAAACTGACCGGGAGATTCGGAGTCGGAAAGATGGAATTCAGCGACGGAGACACGCAATCGAAAGTCGATTCGCTGAGCCGCCGCGGTCGCGGGCAGCCCAAAGACACGAGCGTTACCGATCAACCGTCGAGTCTGACCGCCCGGTTCACGATGGACCACTCGACGATCAGCATGTCAAATCTCATGTTTTCGGTCGAAGGAGCAAACATCTCGCTCGACGGAACGTATGCGATGGACACCGGCGCGCTCGATTTCAAGGGGCACTTGAAGCTGGACGCGAAGCTCTCTGAGGCAACCACCGGCGCGAAGTCATTTTTCTTGAAGGCTGTCGATCCGTTCTTTACGAAAAACGGGGCTGGCACTGACCTGCCGATCAAAATCACCGGAACAAAGGATCATCCGTCCTTCGGGCTCGACCTGCACGACAAAGCCAACAGGAATTGATGGCGACCGCGCCGTCTACAGATCCCGCCGACCTTCCATGGCCTTGAGCATCGTCACTTCGTCAGCGTATTCGAGGTCAGAGCCAACCGGAATCCCCATCGCGATGCGCGTCACGCGAACGCCGAGCGGTTTAATCAGTTTCGAGAGATAAACTGCTGTTGCTTCGCCTTCCGCTGTGGGATTGGTCGCGATGATGATCTCTTCGACGGCGCCGGTCTTTAGCCGCTCGATCAGGCTCTTGATGTGCAACTGGTCCGGGCCGATGCCTTGCAGCGGCGACAGCGCGCCCCCCAGCACGTGGTACATTCCGCTGAACTGGCGCGTCTTTTCGACCGCCTGAATATTGGTCGCCTCTTCCACAACGCAAATCAGCGCCTTGTTGCGGCCCGGGCTGGTGCAGAAAAAGCAGGGGTCGGCTTCAGTGATGTTGTTGCAAACCGAGCACTGGCGGATTTTTTCTTTGGCTTCGCGGATTGCTTCAGAAAGCGCGAGCGCCTGGTCGCGGTCGCTGCGGAGGAGAAAAAACGCCAGCCGCTGCGCGGTCTTTTGCCCGATACCGGGCAGGCGTCTGAGTTCTTCGATAAGGCGGTTTACGGGAGGCGCAAAATCGGGCATCGTTTCCGTCCGTAGAATTCAGAATAGAACGCCGATTCTCGCAGATTTGCGCGCGAAAAGAAAATCGAGGGAATGTGAAATGCCGCGGGCGGGTTTTTCTAGGAGAGCCCGGGAATTTTAAGCCCGGCCATTCCAGGCAGAGCTCCGGTGAGGTCTTTCATCTGTCGCGCGAGTTCTTCGTCCACACGGCGTGTCGCTTCGTTTACCGCGGCAAGAACCAGGTCCTGAAGCATTTCCTGATCTTTGCTCTTGAAGACGTCCTGTTCAATGCGAATTTCGGTGAGCTGTTTCTGTCCGTTCATTTTCACCGAAACCATGCCGCCGCCGGCGGAGGCTTCGACGGAAATTTCGCCGATCTGTTTCTCCAGCCGTTCCTGCACTTGCCGGAACTGCGAGAGCATCTGCTGCAGAGCTTTTACTTCCATGGGTTTATTCCTCGCCTGGGCGCCTGAAATTTGAAATCTGCCCGCCAAACTTCTCAAGCATTGCCCGAACGATCGGATCTTCTTCGAATCGTGCCCGCAACTCCGCGCTGCGTCCCACAGAGGCCGATCCGCTTTCAAGTTTAACACAGACACGCACAGGCTGGCCCACCACTTGGTTCAACACTGTGCGCAAACGTTCCATCGGGTCGCGCGCTTGCAACATGTCTGCGAGCGTACGGCTCTCGGCTGGATAAGAAAGAGTCAATTCGCCGCGCTCGATTTCCCAGCGCGTAGCGGGTTCAAGCAGCGACCACAAAAATTTTTGCGATTGCAGCGCTGCTTTGATCGCCTCGATCTGCGCTTCCTCCGATCCGTTTGATGCGCCCTCTGCGGCGCGCGATCCAGGCGCGACCCCGATCGCCGGCGCAGGCGCAACTTCAACCGCGGCAGGTGCCGCAACGGGACGAACTGAAATTGGTCCGCGCGATTCCATCTTTTCGGCCGGCGGAATTTCTGACGGCACCATTTTGACGGCGGTTCCGCGGGAGCCGGGGAAGGAAGCTGGCGGCGCGGCGGGCGGTGTCGAAATCGCCGGCGCGCTCATCGCGCTGCGCGCTGGCGGATCGGCTGAAAACGGCGATGCGGAAGAGCCGGAGCCGGCCGCCGTTGCGGAAACGCAAGCTTTTTGTCCGCGAGGCTCCGGACGAGGTGGTGCGCCGCCTCCCCCGCGAATTTCTGCGAGAACCTCTTCGAGCGGAGCAAGGCGCTGCGCGTTGATCAGCCGCAGAAGGCCCAACTCAAGATGCAGCCGCTGGTCGGGCTTGCGGCGTATGTCGTCTTCGGTTGCGAGCAGGATCTGGAAGAATCGCGTGAGATCTTCTTCGCCGAACTGCGCGGATTGTTCCGCCAGACGCGGGCGCTCGTCTTCGCCCGCTGCGATCAATTTTGAATCGGCTCCGCAAACGCGCGCGACGAGCAGGTTGCGAACGTGCCGGATCGCTTCACGGCAAAAATGCTGCAAGTTTTGTCCATCGGAGAGCAGGCTGTGTACGAGCCTCAATGCTCGCTCCGCTGACTGTGCCGCAATCGCTTCGATCATCTCATCGAGCACGCGCTCGGCGACGACGCCGAGCAGGTCGCGCACGTGCGCGTCGGTGATCGTGTCGCCTCCGTAGGCGATCGCCTGCTCGAGGAGCGAGAGTCCGTCGCGAGAGCTTCCTTCAGCCGCGCGCGCCAGCACCGCAACGGCGCCAGGCTCGATCGAAAGGTTTTCGGACTTCGCGACATTCTCAAGCTGCGTCGCGATTTCCTGGAACGAAAGCGCCCGAAATTGAAAAAGTTGTGCCCGCGATTTGATCGTATCGGCCAGATCTTCAGGCTGGGTCGTCGCCATGATGAAGACGACGCCCTCGGGCGGCTCTTCAAGAGTTTTCAGCAGCGCGTTGGAAGCTTCGTCGGTCAGCTGGTGCGCTTCGTCGAGGATCACTACCTTATAGCGGCTCGCGGCGGGCGCGTAACGGACCATTTCGCGCAGTTCGCGAATCTGATCGATGCCGCGATTCGACGCCGCGTCGATTTCGAGCACATCCAGTGAAGTGCCGTTCGCAATTTCGCGGCACGCGTCGCAGGTGTTGTCCGGCTCGGCCGTCGGACCTTTCACGCAGTTCAGAGCTTTGGCGAGGATTCGCGCCGTCGTCGTCTTGCCCACACCCCGCACGCCGGAAAAAATGTACGCGTGTGCCACGCGTCCGGACTGGATAGCGTTGGCGAGCGTCCGCGTGACGTGTTCCTGTCCGACGATTTCCGCAAACGTTTGCGGCCGGTATTTTCGCGCGATGACTTTATAGCTCATCGTTTGCTTGACGCAGTCTCTCCCATTTTTTCGGGGCGGGTTTCGAGTCTGGAACGTGCTCGCGATAAGAGGAACTTCGGGTACTCTGCGGCACACGAAGCTGACCCGCTACCGTTGCTCCCTTCCGGGCCTGGCGGGGTTCACGGGGAATCGTTGCACAAAGCCCGAAGTTCCACCGATCACGAGCGGCGCGAAGAGTTTTTCTTCACGCGACTGCATCGCGAAGTCTAACACACGCTCTCAGAGCGAGAAAGCGAAGGGAGCAAACCCAGCGTTGGGTTCCTGCCCGCCGCAAATGGAATTTTTGTCCGGCGCATCAGAGTCAACGCCTGTTTCTAGTCGCGACGTCTGTGCCGCCGGTTCGTGCCAACTCTGTTTGCTCGCGGGGCGCGCGACATCGCGCCCCGGATCCGTACGTGGTGACAAGGACGAGGCTATTTGTGCTTTGGGGGCGCGAAGGCGTTCACAAATTGCAATGCGTTTGGCGTGCCGAGGCCGGTGACATTGTCCCAGCCAAAATTGGTGGACAGTGACGTGTCGGTGCCAAACGACACGGCAAGCCACGAGCCGTCGCCCCCTTCAAACAGCGCACTCAGAAATGGCGTCGGGGTTTCCGGCTGCATCAGCTGATAAGGTCCAATGAAAAACGATTGACGACCGAACGTGATGACTCCCGCAGCGTCAAGAGGCGAACCTTCGGGGCGAATGTCGCTGATTGCGTTCGGCGGCAAATTGTAGATCGAGCGCGCTGGCTGGCCGAGCCGATGACCGGCATTCTCTTCGACGATCGCCCACAGCGAAGAGAACATCGGGCAGGCAAGACTCGTGCCGCCCACCAGACCGATATAAATGTTCTGCGGGTCGGAGTTGAAGCAGCTTGTTCCCGTGCAGAAAATTTCTACGCCCGTTTCAGGATCGCCCAGATAGGAAATGTCGGGAACAAGACGGAAGCGGCCGGGCAGATCGTCCTGGAAGCGCGGCTTGCGGAACACTCCGCTGCGTCCCCCGCCTGAACCGAAATTGAAGCCCAGCCCGTCTGAAGCGGACGTATCGGGCGGAATGAGCGGCGTCGTGAATCCCTTGGCATCGGGCGGGTTTGTGAGCAGCGTGAAATTGGTGCCCCACCCGGTCTGGAATCCGAGACTGCCATTCTTATTGAGGAACAGGCTCGTGCCACCGACGCCCGTGGCCCACGGTGAGCTCGCCGGATAGCTCACGTCGGTGAACCCCTCAACCGTCGACCAATCGCCGAAGTCGCCCGAGGAAAAATTCACGGCGATGCCGTGCGCGGCGGCGATCATGAGCGTTGTGTCGTACGGATCGTTCTCGGGCAAGCCCACCTGCGATTCCGGTCCCCCGTAGCTATTCGAAATCACATTGCCAAGCTGGTGATCGATCGCGTAAAGAATTCCCGCGTCGAGATCGTCGTCAAAATCGGACGCGGCTTCGACCAGCGCGATGTTTGCGCCAGGCGCGACCGAGTGCGCCGATTCGACGTCGAGCGATGTTTCCGTGCCCCAACTTTGGCAGTCGGCTTCGGTCCTCATCGTAGTCGTGTCAGGCACGCACGCGGCGCCGAGCGGATAAACTGTCAAATTCAAAGCGGGCAACGAATAGAAAGCGGTGAACGTTGCGGCGTCGGTCTTGATCGTTGGCGAGCCCCAGGCGTCGACGATCACTACGGTCTGCCCCGTGCCGTTCAAACCTGCTTTATAGAGTGCATTGAAATTGTACGCGGTTTGCAAATCGGTCGGCTGGTAACCGCAGGGAGCGAGAGTGCCGGGCGCCGTGTTGGTGATCGGAGCGCCGTAGGCGTTGCCCACGTACGTTGCCTTGGGGCTCGAACCGTCCGTCGTGAAGTTCTCCACATCAACACCCTCTAAGCAGAGCGGCGAAAAGAAAGCGCCGTTCGGAGACGCCTTCGATACCGGCTGCTCCGGCACGGCTTTGCGCGTTGCCGGATCGACGGCGCGAACTGCGTGAGAATCAAGGTGGTAGTCAGAAAGGCCTCCCACGCGCACCACGATCGCGCCAGCCGGGCCTTCCATCACGGGATCGTTCGTGTTCGCGCGATACATTTTTCCGCGAACATTGTATTTGTGCTCTTGAACGGCAAAGGCGCTTTCGACCTGGCCGATGGTTCCTTGCGCCTTCACGTAAAGGTTGCGCTCGCCCGTCGAGAGAACACTCAAGCCATGGTTCGTGAGATAGCTCTTCACCGTTGCGACGTCGTCGGCCGACGGCGCGAAGTTGTTGTTGAATTGATCGGGAGTGAGCCAATTCTGATACGTGGCCGACGTCGGCTCGTACAATTGCTCGACAGTCTCGCGGAACGATTGCGCGTTACGCAACTGGAGCCAGACGTAAATCGTAATCTGCTTCGACGCGTCTTCCGGTCCAAGATCCGGAGCCGTGGCGACGAAGCCCAGTTTGCTGTTCGGGATTGTGTATTGCACGGCGCTCTGTGCCGGCAGCGCGGTCGAGAGGCCGAGGCACCACAGAATGGCGGAAACTGCGATGGAAAATAGTTTGGCCGGCTTCATGAACATCTCCCTTTTCCGAAAATCCCACGACCGGAAGAAAAGAATCGGTTGATCAAAACGCAGCGGGAAGGATTGCGGCGAGGATTTCCACCGACACAGGACAAGGCTGCTCGTCTTACTTGCGATCCACCCGTCGCGAACGCGTCACGCCCCATGCGCCTGGTCACCTCGGCGATAATGCGCGAAAGTGTAGTTCGGTCAATAGTCGCCGTCAACGCCTGCGCCGGGACTGTACTCGTGACAGGTAACGTGGCGGTGGCCGGGAAGTGAACGGTTTGTTAACGAGAGAACGACGGCGCGCGACGGTTCGGGCGACCACGCCCATGGCGCCAGCTAGAAGAGCCGGAGAAGCATCGGGAGCGCGACGGCAAAGAGAAAGGCGCTGCAAACGTAGGTGGCAAGCGCCGCAATTCCCACCGGGAGGGCCGCAAGCAGGAAGGGATCGCGCCGGCCGCGGGAGGTGACAAGCAGCAGCGTAATCGAGCGGCTTTCCATCCACATCGCTACGGGAGTATAGAGAAGGACCGGCAGAACGTTGGCGAGGCCGCTGCCCCGGAAGTCGACCATCCGGATTACGGGCATCAGGAGCGCGAGCGGTGTCAGCGAGAAGGCTGCCGAGTACATCCAAGGTTTGAATCGGCTATCCACGAACCAAGCGTAACAATACTGCTATTTTATTAGGTATAAGTACGTACTCCTGTGGCTCCGTATTTGCCATAGGTGCTTTGGGCACAGGGCTTTTGTCCCCAACCCGTGGGAGGAGCGCCCCGATGAAAAGTGTCCAAGCAGACAACAGCGCCTCATTTTGAGACGATTTTTGGCGTGACCCAGACCTTAATGATGTATGCTGCCTCCGGCGCGTCCTCCGCGCCTGAACC
>DATMLZ010000072.1:0-15543 GCA_035569955.1 Candidatus Acidiferrum sp. | reverse complement strand
TGCCCTCCCCCGAAAGAAGAAGGTGGCGCAATCCGCGTCTCGCCTGGCTTAACGGGAGAAAGGCTTTCGCCGGGCAGCGGCTCAATGTGTTGCGCGGACTCTTGTTCGGCGGCGTGGTGTTCGGCGACACCACCGTTTGAGGCTTCGTCTGAAGCGAGCGGCTCAACGTCCACCGGTTCCATCGTTGGTGAGGCCGGTGCCTGATTCTCGGCGAACGGATGTCCGCCCTGATCTTCCACCTTCTGGATCTTCTCTTCGGTGGTCGTGACGACCGTGTCGAGGTCTTCGACTTCTTCCATGAAGTCGCTGACGTAGAGGAAGGCGTCGCTATCGAGGCCGATTTCAACGAAAGCCGATTGCATGCCCGGAAGCACGCGCGTCACACGGCCTTTATAGATGCTACCGACTAGCGCAAATTCCTTTTCGCGCTCGACGTAATACTCACAAAGCTGACCTTCTTCGAGGATGGCGACCCGTGTCTCGTGCGGGTTCACCGATATAACCATTTCCTTTGACATTGAAACTCCTATTGACGCGACGGAGGGCGACGGCGCACACACATGCGCTCGTCCGGGGTGGGCGAGAGCGGAGGATTCCTGCTCGCAGCCGCGACGGAAAGGTCCCAATTTGTTGCGGGATGAATTCCTTCTTCCGAAGCATCCAAAAACTCAAATTCTGATATCCCGCCGGGGCGCCAAGGCCGCCGCGCGGGCACTAAAAATTGCGCGGGCTCAGTTGACGAAACGCCGCATGCGGACGTTCATCACCAATCCCAACGACAAAAACACAAAAGCGGTTGCCGAGCCGCCGTAACTCATCAGCGGCAACGGAATGCCGGTGACCGGCATATACCCGATCACCATTGCGGAGTTGACCAGCACGTGAAATCCCAGGATCGCTGTCACTCCCATAACTACGTACATCCCGGCTTTGTCTTTCGCCTTCTGCGCATTGTCTACGAGCCGCAGAATCAGGCCGAGATATAGCAGCAAAACGACGCAAACGCCGATGAAACCTTGTTCCTCGGCTAAGGCCGCGAGAATGAAGTCAGAATAGCGGACGGGCACGAAGCCCAACTGATTCTGGCTGCCCTTGCCGAAACCCTTGCCCCAAAACCCACCCGAACCGACTGCAATCTGTGACTGCAAAATTTGGTAGCCCGCGCCGCGTTGATCCTCTTCGGGGTGAAGGAAGGTCTGAATACGCTGCTGTTGATACGGCTTGAGATGGGTTCGCATACCCCAGGCGACGGGGATCAAGATCACCAGCGCGAGCAAGCCAATTGCAGCGTGCTTCCATTCAATTCCGGCCAGGAAAGCCCCCACCAGCGCTACCGGAACCAGCACCATCGCGGTTCCAAGGTCCGGTTGCTTCAAAATCAATCCTACAGGAACGATGGTCAGCAGAGCGATCTTGGCCAGATCCTGCAGCGTCAACCGGTCGGTGTGCACTTCGCTCAAATAGCGGGCCAGCGCTATGATTATAATCAACTTCATAATTTCTGACACCTGTAAATCAAAACCCCCGAACAGCGGTATCCAGCGCTTGGCCCCCAGGCGCGACAACCCAATCACCAGCACGACCAGCAGACTCACGATCCCAAAAACATAGAGCACCGGGGCTTGATCGAGCAGCGTGTGGTAGTCGATACGGGAGACTATAAACATTCCAACGACGCCGATGCCGATCCACATCAGCTGCTTCCATTGCATGCCGGCCATGCCGCTGGCATGCGTGGAAGAGTAGATCTCGAACACGCCGATCGTGCTGATGGCGGCGACGATCGCGAGAAGTGTCCAGTCGAAATCTTGAACCCGGGGCCGGTCTTTCATTGATCTGGTGCTCCCGCTCCCACGTCAGCTACGACCGAGGAAGGTGTCGTGTGCGCCGGCGCGGTCTCTTCTGGCTGCGCATCGGCCGATGTTGACCGCACAGGCGCCTTGGCCGGTTGCGTCGCCGCCGACGCAGGCTTCGCTGCAGCCGGGGGTGTCTTGCCGCCGGCCGCAGGTGGCCGAACGGCAGGTGCGCCGGCCGTTTGCGGAGCTGGCGGCAACTGGAAGTGGCCCTCCTTCTTATCGTAATAGGCCTTCACCACGTCGCGGACGATCGGCGCGACCGAGCTGCCCCAGCCCGCGCCCTGAACCAGCGCGGCGACCACGATTTCCGGATTGCGGCGCGGCGCGAAGCCAATGAACCAGCCGTTCTCTTTGATGTGCTTTCCGAGCCTGGCCTGCAAGGCGAAGCTTTCGGTTTGGGCGGTGCCGGTCTTGCCGGCGAAATCAACGTCCACAAGCTTTACGGTTCCCGACGTCGTGCCATCCGGCTCGTTGACGACTCCCCACATTGCGTCGGTCATCTGCTCTACGGTGCCGTCAGAAATCGGGAAAGACCCAGACCTTAGACCTTGCGCATCTTTCAAAAGGTGCGGCGGGATCAACGTGCCGCCGGTGGCAACCGCGGTGATCATGCGCGCAAGTTGTACGGGGGTCGCCGTGATCGGCCCTTGGCCGATGGCGACAGAAATTGTGGAGCCTGGATACCACTTGTGGTGGTTGACGCGCTCGGACCATTCCTCGGAAGGAATCAAGCCGGGTTCTTCGCCCGGCAAATCGATTCCAGTCCGCGAGCCGAGGCCAAGGCCGGTCGCATATTGGTCGATGCGGTCGATCCCCAGCATCTTGCCGACGTTGTAGAAATAGACGTCGCAGGAAGCAACGATGGCCCTGTGAAGATCGATTTCACCGTGTGCGTGGTCGCAATGGTAGAGGTGGCCGTAAAACGTGGCCGTACCGGGGCAATAGGTCGTATAAGAAGCCGGAATCGCCTTGGACTCGAGCATGGCGACGCCTTCGACGACTTTGAACACCGACCCCGGTGCCAGCTGCGCCTGGATCGCGCGATTCAGCAGGGGCGTATCCGGATCGGCGTTTAACGAAGCCCATTCTTTCGGCGGAATTCGCACCGCGAAATCGTTCGGATCAAACGTCGGGCGGCTCACCATGGCCAGGACTTCGCCATTACGCGCGTCCATGGCAATCAAGCCGCCGGACTTGCCGAATTTGTCGAAATCCGCGTCGGCAACCGCCTGAAGATCTTCGTCAATCGTCAGCTGGATCGGCTTGCCGGGAATCGCCTCGACGTCGTCGAGCGTACGCATCACTTTGCCCACGCTGTTGACCACGACGCGGCGCATTCCGTCGGTGCCTTCGATCTGCTGGTCGTATTCCTTTTCGAGTCCGGCTTTGCCGACGATGTCGCCGGGCCGGTAACGATCCGGAAACTTGTCGATGTCCTGCTGCGAAACTTCACCGACGTAGCCAATCGCACTCGCCAGCATCTCGCCGTGCGGGTAGCGCCGCCGCTGGACCATCATCAGATCGAGCATTGGAAGATCGGCGCGGTGCGATTCGACAAAGGCAATGTCGGCTTCGGTCGCGGCCGGTTTGATGATAATCGGTTCGAATTTCGGCTCGTAGCGGGCGGCTTCGAACTGGCTTTCGAGGTCTTCTTTTTCGATTCCCAACCCCTCTTCGATCAAGGAGAAGGCTTTTTCGTCCTGCTTGAGGTTGTCGCGTAGCAGAAGAATGCTGAATGATGGATAGCTGTCGACTAGCACGCGCCCTTCGCGGTCGAGCATCGCTCCGCGCGGCGCGATGATCGGAATCGAGCGCACCTGATTTTTCTCGGCGAGATCGGAGAAATGATCCGACTGGACGACTTCCAGCTTCCAGAATCCGACGAGTAGGAGAACTACGAAGAAAACCGATACGTAGGAAACCAGCGCCAAACGACCCTGGGGAATTTTTTGATCGCTAACGTTCCACGGTGCCACCGAGACTCCAGCGCTGCTGCATGCCACCGGCCGGCTGGCGCTCCATCACGCAGTCCGCCGCGCGCAATACGATTCCGCCTTCAATGAAAGGGCGATAATTCAACCTAACACCGTGAGAGTACGGCTGCAAGGTGCGTGTCCTTTTCGATAACTGGCGATATGAGCAGGCGAAAGAGGCGAAGCCTTAAAGCGGGCCGGCACCCGCTTGCCGCTTGCGGTGTCCAAGACAGACGTCGGGTCCCATGTCCCAACCAGCGCCAAGCCGCTCGTCGGCCGTTTCGCTGCTTGTCTGCTTTTTGTCTCTTGCCGTCTGCGGGGACGCTCTTGAATGCCGAGCCTCGGCCGCCAATCCGAACGTCGCCGATTTGGTTGCGGCAATCAATCAAAATGCCGGGGCACTCGCAAACAGCTCGGGAATGCAGCGCGGATTTCAATCCTTTACAGCGGACTACAAGCTTGCGCCCGCAAGCGTCCGGTATTCGGACTATGTGGTCGCTCGCCTGGTCTACCAAGCCACCCGCGATGCTGGCTTTTGGGGCTTGCATTGGTCGATCACCAACAAGCCGCCCAATTCCGATCTGATCTGGCGGCAGTGGACCGCTCAGAAAAAACCTTGGTTCACAGAACCGACTGCAACCGCCGAGTGCGACGAGTTATCGGCGCTCTACTCGTTTCTCGCGAGACGGGCAGGCATCCACGGCGTGGGGCTTTTCTGGCCTTACCCGAATCACACGGTGGCCGTCTGGGTGCTTCATCCGACTCCGAATTCGCCTGTGCGGGTCGTCATCCCCACATCACAGATTTTCCTCGGCGAGAACGATGATTTTGGAACGAAAAGCTTCAATCCGTGGACGCAAAAACAGATTTACGAATATACGCGGCGCGACGTGGCTGATACGTTCGAACTTCCAAAGCCTCTGTTTGATTTTTTCGTCGCCCAGCTCGGCAAATATGCTGGCGCCAGCGACCCGGTGCTGCAAAAAATCCGCTACATGCGGGACGCCGTTTTCCGCCACGCGTGGACTCCGGAACAGGCCGCTCAATCCGCGCTCCGAGCGAGCGCCAGCACGGAGCCGTTGCCGCAGGAAGATACAGACGCACTCGAGAGCTTTGCGCGGGATATGCGGACGGGAGCTTTTCGTTAAGGAAAAATGGCGCGCCAGCGGGCAGAACTCAGTATGAGGCTGGATTCCCCGCCAGCCTCCACGGCGAGCGTTCGCTCCAGCCGGTCATTTCGTCGGTCGCCCATTGTGTCGTCTTGTCCGAATGGCATGAGGTGCATGGGTTCGGAATCTTGTATTTCTCGGACATCGCCGGCGTAATGAAGCCGAACCTGTGCGCGTGAACGAACGTCCCCTGCGGACCTTCGGTTTCGATTGCGGGCATGTGGCAAGCCACGCACTGGCTGCCCGTGCTTCCGTCCTTGTGGTGGGTATGCTGTTCGATCGTCGCGGTTCGCGGACCGTTCGGCGACGACGGCCCGTGGCAATCGAGGCAAAGTTGATCGGCCGGTTTGCGAAGCTGCGCGTAGTTTCCGGTCCCGTGCACGTCGTGGCAGTCAAAGCAGGTCACGCCGCGGCGATACATCAGACTCTGCACGAAATCGTTGCCTTGCATGCGGTTTTTGTGCGCCGTACCGTCGGGGAAATAGAGAAAATTCTGCGGTTCGCCGAGAGTGTGGTCCTCGAGTTTCCAGAAAGCCGACAGCTTCAGTCCGACGTTGTAGCCAACCGGCCAATCGTAATACTTGCCTTCTATCGGATTGGCGAGAGGTTGTCCCTGCGAGTGGCATTGAATGCAGGTATCGCTCGCCGCGACGTAGTCCATGTGCGAGGGATTCACGATGTTGCCGCGGGTAGGATGCGCGACGTGATCGCTTCCCGGCCCATGGCAGCGCTCGCAGCCGACGTTCCACTCGGCGACCTGTTTGGTGTGAATGTCATAGCCGACCGAGTGGCAGCCGTCGCACAGCGGGCCTGTCGGGCGCTGCATATTGTCGGGCGGATAATGTGCGGCCCACCAGTCGCCGCCGCCCGGAGGAACCTGATACTTGCTCCATTTGTGATTGAGCACTTCCCACTGCACAGGCAGCGGGAAGTAATCGTCTCCGATTTTGGTGAAATACCGCTGCTTCCACAGGCTGCCGTAGACGAAAGCGACCTGGTCCTTTGAAAATTTGAAGACGTTGTTTGTGGCGAGGTCCGGAATGAGCGCGTCGGGATGTTGCTTCGGATCGCGCACCACGTTGGCCATCGGTGTTTTCTGCCAATGCTCGTAAGTATCGGCATGGCATTTCTGACACGCCTGAGAACCAACGTAACGCGCCGAAGCGGCCGTTTGCGCCTGCTCTGCCTTCTCTGACGGATCGAGTGCGCGAGAGCCGCGCAGGTAGAGAACGATCCTCCAGATCTCGTCCTCGCGCCCATGCTCAAGATTTCCCCAAGCGGGCATGCCGGTGAGTTCGACGCCGTTTTCGATGATGTAGTGGAGGTCCCCGTCCGACAGTTCCTGCGTCCGCTCGGAGCGGAGATCGGGTGTGCGCGGGTAAAGCGACTGGCCGACTGGGGTTGCGCCATCCGCGTCGAAGCCGTGGCAACTCTGGCAGTGCGCGGCGAAAGCCTCGCGGCCGTGTCCGAGATTCTCTGGCGTCACGCCCAGCGGGTTCTTTTCGTTGTGTGCGCTGCGCGGAATTGCAAAGTCGCGAGCCGCCCGCGCAAGGGAGGTTTCAATCCGCGAAGGCTGGTTTGTGGCGCGAAATCCGCGATGGATCCAGAGGCCGGCCACCGCGACGGCCAGCAGGAGGACCAAAAGCAGCGCAAGAACGAATGCCTTCCAGGCTTTCACGCTCGCCCCCCGCAATTTCCGGTCAAATATACTGAGCTGAACGCTTGAAGGGAAGACGAAGCGGCCAGCCCGCGCCGATTTTTACAAAAAATTGACGCAGGCGCTCATCGACGTTCGACAAGGCCGGCCGGAGGCTCACCCGCGGGGTGATCTGTCAGCGATTGTCCGCAAAACGAGCAGAACCTATCGCTATCGAGGACCTCGCGTTTGCACTGCGGACAAGAAGGGTGCAGGTTGTATTTGCAATTGGGGCAGTAGTTAAATCGCGCGCCGACCTTTGTCCCGCACTGCGGGCAGTCGAACGGCAGCGGCTCGCGCATCACGAAATACACGATAAATCCGAGCGCGAAATACGCCGGCATGAGCGCGATCACCAGAAACGTCCACGCCCCTGCGCTCATGCCGCGCCGCTTGGCGTCGCGATAGACGTAGCCAATCAGGAACAAGATGGAGGACACAAAGATCGCGACAGCCGTCACGATGCCCGCGAGCGCAAACGGAATCAGCGCGTGCTTGTTGCGGATGTCGTAAGGCGCCATCGCGCCGGAAGTGAGCGCGTTCGCGGTGATCACGGTGATTAAAGCGATTACGTACAGCGTGATCATCGTTCCAACCAGCCAGCGCGGCACGACCTGAAATTCATCCCAGAAGCGGAATTTTTCGCGCTTGCGGCGGAAGCGGATCAGCCGCATCCGTTCGTTCCACGAAGTGCCGACGTTTTTCGGAAAATCTCCCATGGCTTCTCTGGCCTCTTTTCCTTACTCCGCGTCCCAGTGCTGCTGCCGGAGCCCATCCCGCTGACGTTCGAATTTCGCGTTCTCGGCGAGAATGATCGCGCCTGCCACGATCGCCGGAAGCGCCCACCACAAACCAAATCCGAGTTCCGGCACCAGGCGCGGCAGCGCCATCTGGTCTCCCACCCAATGCAACGCGCGCCACACGAACGGCGCCGTGATCGCGCCGAACGTCCAAGACGCGGCGCAAGCAATCCACAAGATGCCGCGTCTTGGCTCGGCAAATGTCCGCTCTTGCGCCCGCAGATGGACGCGGAACTTGGTCTTCTCGGCGAGCCCCGCCGGAACTTGAACCGAGACGCCTTTCAGTGCCCGCAGCGCACGATCGGTGGAAGCGGCAGCGGCTGCGCATTTTTCGCATTCGCGCAAATGCTCTTCGAGCCAGCGACGGTCGCTTTCGGAAATTCCTTCCACGAATTCCTGCCCGATCAATTGCTCGGCCCGTGAGTGAATCGCTTCGCCGTTCATATCGCTTGCCCCGTGATCAATGCTCGCAGTCCTTCCAAGCCGCGATACAGGCGGCTCTTCACCGTCGCGAGTGGTACTCCGAGCACGCGTCCGATCTCGGAGAGCGGCAAATCTTCCTGAAAACGCAGCAGCAGGACTTCACGATGAATTATAGGGAGCCGCTCAAGCGACGACTGCACCGCCGTCGCTTCTTCGCTCGTGAGGATCAGGTTCAGCGGCGACGGCGAGGCTGCGTCCGCGAATTCCGCCCGCGTGCCCGACTCGGGCTCAAGCAGCGAATCGAGGCTTTGCATTTTCCTTTGGCGCTGCCAATCGATCACAAGATGGCGCGCGATCGAAAACAGCCATGTTTCAAAGCGCGACTCGCCGTCGTACTGATGGCCGCGCTCCATCACCCGGATCCACGTCTCCTGGAAGAAATCTTCCGCTCGCTCGCGGCTCGCCGTGAGGTAGACCAGGTAGCGAAAGAGTCTGTATTGATGCTGCTCGATCAGACGATCGATCAGTTTCGGATCACGGCGGCGCAATCCGGCGGCCAGAGCTTTGAGGCTGTCATCCTGGGTCACGGCGGAAAACATTAGCGCCGGACCGGACATCGCCGCAATCATCCGCCCCACCGTCGCTTCAGATACAGCCCACTGGTATGCGGTAGCCATTCTGAAGACAAATACGGGCAAGGCTCGAGAAAAGACCCATCGATATGACAAAAGGGAGTTGATTCGGCCGGCTCAGGTGGTCAGGCGCAGAGAAAGGAAGGTGCGGGGATTGGCCCGGTATCGGACAATCAGGGAAAAGGCATCCATTGGTACTCGACAAAATCCGCGGATCGAAATCCCGATTGCAACGACGGCGGGCGGCGCAGCTGGAGATTCGGATTGAAATATGGCGTACAGGGGAGCGGTGCATCCCAGCACTGATCGCTGGCCATCGGAACTTGCACCAGTAGTCCGGAACGCGTTTGGAACGTGCCGACCGGTACCGAAGGGAACAGTGCTTCGGGATACTGAATCTGCATCGGCGCGTTCAATTGCTGCCACAGGACCCTGGGGTACGCAAAAAAAACCGAAAAGAAAAGAATCACAAGAACGACAAGCAGCGCGAACTGCGGCCGAATTCGTGCATTTAGGGAGGTTAAAGAAATGCCGCCGATAATCCCCGCCAACGCCCAAATCGGGCCCTGAACGAATCGAAGATCAGGCGCCATGAAGAACCACACGACCGCGCTCAGAAGGCCAAAGAGCAAGACAGGCCAAAGATCGCGCAATGAATAGCCCGATTTATTCGATACCAGTACGAGCAGCACGACGGCGACCCCGATCGTCACCAGAGGCGCCCAGAAATGAATCCGATCCTCGCGAGCATACAGCAACCAGACCGTCAGCCAACGCCAGCCCTCGGTCTTATGGCGGCTGACAAAGGCCACGCGTGCCCACGACTTTATGATCCCCGCCAGCATGCGCACGGACGCATCAGGAACTTTCCAGCTGAACGGAAGGCCCAACAGATCGTTCGGGTAAAGGGGGTATCCGGATTCCACGTAGCCCGCGCAAACCCACAGTGCAAAGATTTCGGCAAGTAAGAAGAAGCAGCCCGCCCTGGCGCGCCGGCTTGCCTGTGGGGCCGCATGCACAGAAGAAAGTTTCCAGAGAGACAGCAGACAGCACGGCCCAGCAAATGCCGCTGTCGAAAGCTTTGTGACAATAGCCATAGCAAATACGACGCACGCTGCGATGAGAGTCGCTTGTCGAGCGGCGACCGTACCCTCGCGATTTTCCCATTCACGGAGCAGCAGAAATACTCCGAGAAAACAGCAAAGTGTTGACGGCAAGTCCGTGTCGACGCCAACCAGCTGGCTGTAACCGATGTAGCTGACCAGCGGAACGATGAGGATGACGTTGAACCATGCAGAAGGCCGAATTTGACTCCCTCGGCAAATCCCTGCGATCGACACAACTACCAACACGGCGGTCAAGGCAAGCAGGGCTCCTTCCCACAAGCGATAGGACAACGGACCGAGTCCTATCGACTGCAATGCCGCGATGCAAAGGAAAAATGACGAGTTGAATCCCAGCCGCCCGTACAAATTCGCGATGCCGGGCACCACGCGGAATGAAGTCAGCCATTGGACAGCGCTGACACCATAGAGTCCGGTGTCGTAATGGACGCAGGGGCCGGTCGATCGCAGGGCGATGACGAAGATCAAAAGAAGCGAAAAAGCAGCCGCGGCCACGTTGATCGAGCGGAGTTCCGTCCCGAATTCCCGCAAGCGAAAAAGTTTCCGCGTCAGACCGACCAGCCCGGCTGCCACTACCGCAAGCGATACGGCGAGTTCGACGGGGCGAAAAAGGTGGTAAAGCTCGAGTGTTCCGATCAGCACTCCCCAACCGATCACAAAAGCTTCGAGCGGCGAAGGCTCCAGCTGCAGGAATTCCATCATCAGGAATCCCAATCCCATCAGAAGCAGAGAACAAGCTACTCCCAGAAGTATGAGAACCGCGGTGAGTTCGAAAACGGACATGACGCTAGGAAGGCCGCCGCAGCCTGTCCAGCAGTGCGAACAGGACTACGGCAACACCCGCGCTCACAAGGGAATCGATCAGCAGGCGCAGCGTGAAAAGCGGAATATGCTCGTTCAGCAGCACACGCTCCATGATGGCCAGCACGACTTGATGAAAATGGAAGAAAAGAAACGTAAGGATGAAGCGCGCGACGGGATGTTCGGTGTCAAGGCGCGCGCCGACTGTCGAAGCCAGATAGCCGACAAGTGTTTTCGCGATCCCGTACAGACCGATCGGATTGTCATGGCTGAGAGCGTCTTGAAAAATGCCGATTGCCGCGCCGAGCAACAACCCGGTCGCGGGATTGCGCCGGCTCACGCTGAAATAGATCACCACGAGCAAGGGAACGTCGACCAGATCCCCGATGCGCCCGTACTTGTGAAAAAACGCCTGCAGCACCAGCGCGAGGAAGCTCACAACGAGCGCCGAGCCGCTGTAGAACTTGTGAACTTCGACGTTCTGCTCGGAGCGTAGTCCTGTATTCAGCATCGTGGCCATGGCTAGTGTACCGGAGCCCCCTGCTGCGCTGGCTGCGATGCGATCGAACGTGCCGGCGTCGTTACGCCAGGCGCCGGCAAGGTTGTGCTGCTTGAAGTCGCTTCCGCAGGCGGAGCGGGTGGCGGGGGCGCTGGCGAGACGCCGAAGCCATCACCGTTCTTTCCCGGCGCAAGCTCCTGCTGCGTGACGAGCACGATCACATCTTCCAGACGATCGAGCCGCGCTGCGGGGCGAACTTGAATCTTCTGAAACGGGTTGCCTTCCTTGGCAGCAGCAACCGTACCGACGAGCAATCCCTTGGGGAAAATCCGGTCTTCGCCCGATGTCACAATCGTTTGCCCGGCCGCGACTTTTTCGTCGTCCACGATGTAATCCATGATCGGCTGCGGGTCGCCCGTACCTTTCACGACGCCGTGCGTGCGGGTGTCGGCAAACATCGCCCCGACGCCCATGTCTCTGTCGGTCATGAGCATCACTTGCGAGCTGGTCGAAAAAACCTCGACCACCTTGCCGACAATGCCGTCCGGTGTGATCACGCCCATGTTCCGCCGCACGCGGTCCTGTTCGCCGCGATTGATAAAAATTGTGTCGGAGGCCGGATCGGCGCTGGCGCTGATTACCTGTGCGGCGAGCATCTGCGCTTCCGGATGGGCGCTGTGGAAATTCAGCAGGATTTCGAGTCGTTTTGCTTCGGCAGCTTGCGCTTCAAGCTCGCGGTTGCGTAATTCGAGCTGGCCGAGCTGCGAACGAAGATCGTCATTTTCCTTGCGGGCGTTGTGAAGATCGATGTATCCGCTCCAAAACCCGCCCAGGCGTGAGAAAAACCACGTGCCGCCTCGCGCTGCGGGCATCGAAGCTTCGACGCTCCAGTAACGAACCAGTCGAACGTTGCTGTCGGCCTTGCGGATCTGATAGGCGAGAAGCAACACCTGCGCGAGCACGACGCTCGCGAGCAGGGCCAGAGAACGGTGGCGTGATAAGGCGTCAATCATGATTCAAGGACCAGAAACTTGTACCCCACCGCTTCGTTGCAGCCTCGTGGCTGGGGCCTCAGGCTCGTCGCAAATCCGTTTGTTCGCTTCGCTCAGTCGATCGAAACAAGCCGCAGCAGCCGGAAATCGCTCAGCATCTTGCCCGTACCGAGGACGACCGACGCGAGCGGATCGTCAGCAATCGAAACCGGCAATCCCGTCTCTTCGCGGATGCGCTTATCCAAATTCTTGATGAGCGCGCCGCCGCCGGTCAGCACGATACCGCGATCGCTGATGTCTGCCGAAAGCTCGGGCGGCGTACGTTCCAATGCGACGCGAATGGCGTTGAGAATCGTGGCGATGCACTCAGAGAGCGCTTCGCGAATCTCGCTGTCGTCGATGGTGATCGTACGCGGCACGCCTTCGATCAGGTTGCGGCCCTTTACCTCGAGCGTCAGGGGCTTTTCGAGGGGATAGGCCGAGCCGATCTCCATCTTGATTTGCTCCGCGGTGCGTTCGCCGACCAGCAGGTTGTACTTGCGCTTCAGGTAGTGCATCACGGCTTCGTCCATTTCATTGCCGGCCACGCGGACCGAACGCGAATAGACGATTCCGCTCATGGAAATGACGGCGATATCGGTCGTGCCTCCCCCGATATCGACGACCATGTTGCCCGACGGCTCTTCGATCGGAAGACCCGCGCCGATCGCAGCGGCCATGGCCTGCTCGACCAGATAAACTTCGCTCGCTCGCGCGCGGTAGGCCGAGTCCTGCACGGCGCGCTTTTCCACCGGTGTAATTTCGCTGGGAACGCCGATCACGATGCGCGGATGCACCAGCACGCGCCGGTTGTGCGCCTTCTGGATGAAATACGTCAGCATCTTTTCGGTGACTTTGAAGTCGGCGATCACGCCGTCCTTCATCGGTTTGATGGCGACCACGTTGCCCGGTGTGCGCCCAAGCATGTCTTTCGCTTCGCGGCCTACTGCGACCACTTCTCCGCTGTTCTTGTTGATTGCGACGATCGAAGGCTCGTTGACGACGATTCCCTTGCTGCGCGCAAAAACCAGGGTATTGGCGGTGCCGAGATCGATGGCTAGGTCGGAAGAGAGGAGACTAAAGACCGACCTCATGTTATAGCCGTTTTTATTTGACAAGCTCTTCTCCCTCAGATTCCCGCGTGCGCCACTGCGGCAGCGCTGTGGACCAAACCGACGCGAAGCCGGTCACGGGATGACGACGTCCACCGGTTTTATAGTCGTGTCACCGCGGCGGTTCTGCCCGGTGATCACAATGTGGTGGCTTCCGGACGTCATTGGCTGGGTGAAATATCGGAAATGGCCGTCGGCGGAAATATCCGCCACCTGCTCGCCGTTGATGATCAAGATTGCGCCAGGTTCGGTTCTCCCCACGATTTCGACGCTATTGCCCTCAAGCTGCGTTCCGTCGATCGCGAGAAACATCTCCTGGCTTTTCCCCTGCACGGCGAGCGTAAATTTAAACGTATCGCTTGGATCGCTGAGCTGGTCCTTGTCGTCGATCGCGCGGACCCGCCAGAAATAATCGCCGGGCTGGAAGCCCGCCACATCCAGGTTCGTGTCCGCCGTCTTCACGTCTTTCACCACGTGATTGAACATCGACGTTGTGCTCGCCTGGAAATCATACATCCTAGCAGTGGGCACGGATTTCCAGGAGAAGTGAACCGGATCGGTCTTCGGATCGCTCACAAATTTTGGCGCCAGGTTGAGTGGCTCGGCCAGCTGCGGTGCGGCCAGTACCTGCGTCTTGGTAATTTCGTTTTGGCCGGTCTGGAACGATGCGCGCTCGGACTGGCCGATGGCCATGTGGACGGCGCCGCGATCGAGTTCTGCGCTACCGGTAGAGATCGTGATCTGTTGTTGCTGCGTTGTCGGATCGCTGGTGACGGCTGCGTGTGAATTCGAATGCACGTCGGCCACGGCCTGTTCGAACGAAACTTCGGCCTTCGATCCGGGTGTCAATCCGCCGGTGTTCAGGTCCACTTGACCGGACGTAATGTGCACCGCGACTTTCGTGGTGTTGGTCTCGGACGAAACCAGGTTCTCTTCCACGGTGACAAGGGTATCGCCTTTGACCGTGTACTGCGTGCCGTCGGCAAACGCGATGCGCGCGACGCCTTCAGGGCCGGTCTGGATCAGGTCGCCTTTATCAAGCGTGACCTGAAAATCGGCGTTCACCCACGTGACCGAGTCGGCCTTCTTCACCTGCACCTTGCCGTCAAGGTTCACAAAGCGCGCCTGGCGCGCGTTGGCCATGCTCGCAGGAGTGGGAGGTTCGACAAACGTTTGGTCCAGTTTCTGTATGACGACGTTGGAAAGCCCGGGGAACACAAGATAGAAGCAGGCAAGGACGATGACCGTGATCACAAGGCCGTACAAGAACACAGTGCGGTACTTCACCGTGTGCCAGTACACCTCGACGCGCGAAATTTTCGGCTTGTCACTCACAGCGATCGCCCATGTTCGGGAAAATTTCCGTCCGATTTTGAAATCTAGCACACGGGTATAGGGCTTTCAACACGGCGGGGGCACAGTTGCGAAACCGCTAACAGCGCCGCGAACACAGGCGAGCGACGAATGAACAGGCCCTGAAAGGGCCGAAACACAGGCTTTTGGCGCGAGTTAAGCGGGAAAATCGAAGGGAATACAACGCATGCGAGGAGGCCCTTTCTGCTTGCCTCCCGGCATCCTTTACATCTTATTCGGTCCGCAAAGCTTCAATGGGATCGACAACTGCCGCTTGCCGCGAGGGAATGTAGCTTGCGAATGCGGCGATCGCGACCAGTCCGGCACAAACCAAAAGATAAGTCATCGGGTCCACGGGGCTCACCCGGAAGAGAATAGACGCCATCAAACGGGTCGTCGCCGCTGCGCCTGCCAGTCCGATCGCGACGCCCACGGCGGCGAGCGCGAGCCCCTGGCGCACGAACATGCTCGTCACGACCTCGCGCTGCGCGCCGAGCGCGATGCGAATGCCAATTTCCCGCGTTCGCTGCGACACCGAATACGCGATCACACCATAGAGCCCGATCATTCCGAGCAGCAGCGCCATCGCTCCGGCAATCGCAATCATCGTCAGCGTGAACGATGTGCGCGCCATCGATCTCTGGTAAAAATATTGAAGCGTATGAATCTCCACCACCGGCAAATTGCCGTCAACCGACCAGACCGCTTTTTGAAGTTCGTCGGTCAGGCTCTGCTCTCCCGCACGCGGGGTACGCACCACGTAGCAAACCGAACGCGTGACCTGAACATCGCCGACTTCGAAGTGATTCATCAATATCGGCCAGTAGACGGTCGACGGCGCTTCCTGGCTCGTCCCGTCCGCATAGACATCGGCCACGACGCCCACCACCTGCCGCCAATCGTCTTTCGTACTCACGCGAATCTGCTTGCCCAGCGCTTCGGTCGGACTCTGCCAATACGCGCGGGCAAATTTTTCGGAGACAATCGCGACCGGACGCCTTTGATAGATGTCGTCCCACGTGTAGTCCCGGCCCGCGAGCAGCGGCGTGCCCATCGCCTGGAAAAATCCCGGGC
>DATMLZ010000071.1:0-15585 GCA_035569955.1 Candidatus Acidiferrum sp. | reverse complement strand
CCGGAACGATACCTTCGGGTTGTTCTTCGACAACACCTTCGTGATCGCTGCCGTCGTCGTCGTCTTCCCGTGATCGATGTGCCCGATCGTCCCGATGTTCACGTGCGGCTTACTCCGCTCGAATTTCTCCTTCGCCATCGCGCATCACCCTCGTATCAAAACATCGCGGCCATGCCGCGTTCCCTGCTGGCCCAACCAACCGCCTGTGGATGAATCTTGATCACCCCGAACGATTGTTCGATGGAGCGGGGGACGGGGCTCGAACCCGCGACCATCTGCTTGGAAGGCAGAGACTCTACCACTGAGTTACCCCCGCTCTTTCTGCCCTGCTGCGATCACCACCGGCCAGAAAACTGGAGCCTGGGACCGGGATTGAACCGGTGACCTCGTCCTTACCAAGGACGCGCTCTACCGACTGAGCTACCCAGGCCCGAACCGGTCTTCCCTACTTTCCCCTCGGCGCTTCTTCCTGGCGGTCGAGGTCTTGCCGATCCATCTCTACGGCCCACCTAAGGGAACCACCACTCGACCCGCAGATTGCGCGACGCTGGTGGACGGGGGAGGATTCGAACCTCCGTAGCCCGCAAGGAGCGGCAGATTTACAGTCTGCTGGTTTTAGCCACTCACCCACCCGTCCCGCAAAACGATCCGGGACGCGACATCGTCCCTCCAGTGCAACGAAGCATCCCGACAATGCTGTGCGCCCAAACCCTGCGCGAAATTTCGGACACAGCATTCGCCTTCTGCAAAACGGCCAGAAATAGTCAGGACAGCTTTCGAGGCACTCCGCAATGCAGAAAGGGCTCGTGTCGCGAAGACACTAGCCCTAGCGCTTTTGTTGCGAGGAATTCGTCCGCAACCTTGCTCGATAATCCCGGTCCCTCAAACTCAGCTGGCGGAGGGATTTGAACCCCCGACCCTCTGATTACAAATCAGATGCTCTACCAACTGAGCTACGCCAGCCCCGCGCAAACCTAAAGAAATTATCACGCGGGCAATCAAATTGCAAGGGGCTCGGTTCGGGCGGCAAACCCGCTGCCAATCGGCGAACTAGTACCCATACGCGATGCCCAATCGGATAGCTCATTCTACCTTGGTTTGCCCCTGTTTGGGTGTGGAGAATTCGCTATCGGGCAGTTCGGCTCCGTGGTGAATTTCGCTGATTCTAATGGTGAAATCCGAGCTCCCGCCTCTTTGCAGAATTGTGAACGGAAGCTGCACGCCGTCCACCGCTCGATAATCTTGAAAGTCTTCTTGCACCTCGAACTCGCCATCTGCGGTGTGCCGGTGCCCGAGGACACGCAACGCCAGGCCGCTTTTCGCGTCGAAGTAGATTTTGTCCGGCAACGTCTCGCCTGCGATCGTGCCTTCGAGCACATACGCGTCGTGATCATCGACTTGCTCGCTGCCGACGACCACTAGTTTTGAATAAAGGTCGTGCAAGTCGAGCGCGTGGTAGAAGTCCGAATCGCGTTCGGCCTCGGTTAACTCCACGCCGGAAAGAACGCGCAAGCCATCGGCGGGGTCGTCAGACCAGGCCGCCTTTCCATCGCAAGCCTGCCTGAATACATTGCCGCTGAAGATCACGACCTGGAGCGTCTTGTTCGGCGCCTTTTCGTGAATCATCACGGTCCCGGAAAGATGCATCGCGGGAACGTCAATGGTTCCCATGGAAGTGCGCGTTGTCTGTTTCCGGATCGCCGCTCGTCCGCCGAGTGCTGCAATGTATTTGTCGATAATCTGATCGGCCGTCGGTGTCGCTGGTGCTGTCTGCGCCACGCTTCGAAACGACAGTGCGAGAAGAACTAGAACGAGGATCGAAAGTCTACCTGCGACGGCATGCTTGCCAAGCAAACGATTCATCAGGCCCTCCATCGCTCCGCATCCATTTCGAGGCCTGGCGTGCAGCGAAGGTTGCCGACGCGGCGAAGCGACGTTTTGTGATGCGCGGTGCTGCTTGAAACCTTACACTCGATTACAGGAAACAGCCGGAGAGATATCGTTGGCGTCGTCGAAAACGAAAACTGCCCTGCTTGTAATCACAGTCGTTGTCGTCTTGCTGATGGTGATTATTGGGATAGGAGCTGCCGTCTACCTTTACCGTGCCTCGCGGCCGCTGTCTGCGCCTGTCGCCGGAGCCCCGCCTGATATCTTGAGCCTGGTTCCGCCGGACGCGCCGGTCGCTGCATACTTGGATGCAAAAACGCTGCGAACGACTCAGAACTCGACGCTCGAGGCCATCGGGCAAGTCGTTCTCCCCACCCCGCAGCAAGATCCTGATTACACAGAGTTTGTTCGCAACACGGGGTTTGACTACTCGCGTGACCTTGACCGCGCCGCCCTCGCCATGTGGCCGACCGACCTTGGCGGTGCCGGCAACCCGGGTAGCGATGACCGGACCGTTGCCGTCGCCGACGGGCGTTTCGATCAGCAGCGGATCAAGACCTACGCGCTGCGGACTGGACACACCGTGACTCGGGGTTCAAAAACGGTCTACGAGGTCCCCGGCAATCCGCCGGTCTCGTTTGAGTTTCTTTCCGCTACGCGGGTTGCGATCGCCAGCGGCAAGAACGCGACCGATTTGCTCACAGCTTCCCGGTCCGCGCCGCGCGACCCTGCGATGCAATCGCGTATCGACCGCGTGGCGGGTGCGCCGCTATTCGCCGTGGCCCGTACCGACAAGCTGCCCGATTCGGTCTACGAAAGCTTCAAGAATTCACAGCAACTCTACGCGCTCGTGCGCAGCATTCAGGGGATCACTCTCGCGGGCCAGCCGCAAGGCGACAATCTCGACGTGACGCTCGATGGTGAATCCGACTCGATGAAGAATGCCATCGAGATCGGCACGCTCCTGGACGGCTTTCGTATGATCGGCTCGGTCGAGTTGCGAGATCCGAAAGTGCGCGGGCAGATGACCGCGCAGCAGGCCGCGTTTCTTTCCATGCTGCTTGATAAAGTGAAGGTCACCCCGCAAGACAAATGGGTACGACTCTCGATTGACCTGACTCCCGCAATGCTGGCGGGAAAAACATCTACGCACTAAACTCTCTGCCACTATGCGCACGCAAGTCGGCATCGTGGGAGCGGGACCCGCGGGACTTTTTCTCTCGCATCTTCTGCACCTGCAGGGCATCGAGTCGATCGTTGTTGAATCGCACCGCCGTCAGCATATCGAAGAGCGCGTTCGCGCCGGTGTGCTCGAACAGGGAACCGTTGATCTTTTCAACCAGGCCGGTGTCGGCGAGCGGATGCGTCGCGAGGGACTCGTACATCACGGCTTCGAGCTGCGTTTCAATCGCCGCGGGCACCGCATCGATATGTTTGAACTGACGGGCGGACGATGCATCACGGTCTACGGCCAGCAGGAGGTGATCAAAGACCTTGTGCGGGCGCGGTTGAAAGCGGGTGGGGAAATTATTTTCGACGTCGCGGACGTTTCAGTCCACAATCTGGATTCCTCAACGCCCCAAATTACATTTCGGTGCAATAGCGAAAGCCAAACGCTCGTCTGTGATTTCATCGCCGGATGCGACGGATTTCACGGCATCTGCCGGCCATCGATTCCCGAGGGAGTCCTCTCGTTCTACGAACGCGTCTATCCTTTTGCATGGCTCGGGGTGCTCGCCGAAACCGCGCCCTCCTCGCTCGAACTGATCTACGCAAACCACGAATGCGGCTTTGCGCTTCACAGCATGCGTTCGCCGACGCTCACGCGTCTCTACTTGCAATGCGCACCGGATGAAAGACTGGAAGATTGGCCCGACGCTCGCATATGGGACCAGTTGCGTGCGCGTTTTGAAATGGACGGCTTTGTCTTGCAGGAAGGGCCGATCGTGCAAAAAGCGATCACACCGATGCGCAGCTTCGTTGCAGAGCCCATGCAGTATGGCCGCCTGTTTCTTGCCGGGGATTCGGCGCACATCGTCCCGCCCACCGGTGCCAAGGGCATGAACCTCGCTATCGCAGACGTACGCTTGCTCGCGCGCGCCTTTGCGAAATACTATTCGTCGGGCGAGCGCGGCGAACTTGACCGATATTCGCACGCCTGCCTTCGCCGGGTATGGCGCGCACAGCATTTTTCGTACTGGATGACGACGATGCTGCATCGCACCAACGTCGCCGACGCGTACGACTACCGCCGCCAGCTCGCCGAGCTTGACAACGTGACGAGCTCGCGCGCCGCGGCTACCAATCTTGCCGAAAATTACAGCGGCCTGCCGTTTGACTGAGGCAACAAAGCGCGGCCCTTGCGCGCGGAAGGCTTCTCGGAATGAGCGATCTGGTCAAATTCAGCGTGCTTGAGAACGGCGTCGCCGTCATCACCATCGATAATCCGCCGGTCAATGCGCTAAGCCCGGGCGTGCCGGAAGGAATCGAAATCGCGATGCGTCGCGCGAATTCCGATCGGTCGGCGAAGGCGATAGTCTTGATCGGAGCGGGCCGGACCTTCATCGCGGGCGCCGACATCAACGAACTCGCGACGGCCGCCGGTCCGCCGGATCTTCACCGATTACTCGCCGAAATGGAGGACTGTCAGAAGCCGCTCGTCGCCGCGATGCACGGCACCGCGCTCGGCGGCGGCCTGGAAGTCGCGATGGCCGCGCACTATCGGGTCGCTGCTCGCCAAGCGCAGGTCGGCCAGCCCGAAGTAAATCTCGGCCTGATTCCCGGCGCCGAGGGCACACAACGCCTTCCTCGTCTCGCCGGAATCGCAAGGGCGGTGGAAATGTGCGTTACAGGCGCGCCGATTTCCGCGGCGGATGCACTGCAAGCTGGAATCGTCGATCAGATCATCGAAGGCGATCTGCTCGCCGGAGCCGCGGCCTTCGCACTTGAAAAGGCCGCAAAGAGCGCCAGGCATCCCAAGACAAGCGAACGCAACGAAAAGCTCGGAGCGGATCCGGAAAACGAGCTGATCTATGCAGCCGGCCGCGACCAGGCTCGCAAGATTCGCCGCAATCAAAAGGCACCGCTCAAAGCAGTCGAGGCGATTCGAGCCGCGGCCACCTTGCCCTTCGCGGAAAGTTGCCAGCGCGAACGCGAACTGTTCTCTGAATGCGTGAAATCCGATCAGGCCAAAGCCATGATTCACGGGTTTCTTGGAGAACGCGAAGTCGCAAAAATTCCGGGCATCCCCAAAGACATGCCCGTGCGTTCTATCGGAAGCGCGGCGATTGTGGGAGCAGGAACCATGGGCGGCGGCATCGCGATGGCGTTTGCGAACGCGGGAATTCCGGTCCGCGTAAAAGATGCCGACCAAGCGGCCCTTGACCGCGGCATGTCCACCATCCGCAAGAATTACGAATCTTCCGTGAAACGGGGCCGCCTCGCTCCCCAGCAGCTCGAAGACCGCATCGCGCTCATCACTGCCCAGCTCAATTACGACGGTTTCGATCGCGCCGACTTGATCGTCGAAGCTGCGTTCGAGAACATGGCGCTGAAGAAACAGATCTTTGCAGACCTGGGAAAAATCGCAAAGCCCGGCGCTCTGCTCGCTTCGAACACGTCCTCGCTCGATATCGACGAAATCGGCGCGACGACATCCCGAGCAGAAAACCTGCTCGGCCTGCACTTTTTCAGCCCAGCCAACGTAATGCGACTGGTTGAAATTGTGCGTGGTCGTGCCACGAGTCTTGAAGCAATCGCCAGCGCGCTCGCGATCGCCAAGAAATTGAAAAAGGTCGGCGTCGTGGTCGGAAATTGTCACGGATTCGTCGGCAACCGGATGTTTCTGCCCTACATGCGCGAAGCCCAATTTCTGGTAGAAGAGGGCGCCACACCGCAGCAGGTCGACGCCGCGCTCTATGATTGGGGCATGGCCATGGGCATTTTCGCCGTGGACGACATGGCCGGCGTCGACGTCGGCTGGCGCGTCCGCCAGGAATGGAAGGCGTATGAGAAACCTGGCGCACGCACGCCGCTCGTGCTCGATAAGCTCTACGCGATGGGCCGCTACGGCCAAAAGACCGGCGCCGGATGGTATCGCTACGGCGACGACCGCAAACCGATTCCCGATCCTGAAATAGACGAGCTGATCGAAATCACTGCCTCGAATTCCGGAATCGAACGCCGCACGGTCAGCGATGAAGAGATCATCGAGCGCTGCATCTACATCATGATCAACGAAGGCGCACGAATCCTGGAAGAGGGTTACGCATTGCGCGCTAGCGACATCGACATCGTTTATCTCACCGGGTACGGCTTCCCCTCGTACCGTGGCGGCCCGATGTGGTATGCCGACACGGTTGGGGTCGCAAAAGTCTACCAGCGCGTTTGCGATTTCCATAACCAGCACGGCGAGCTCTGGGAGCCAGCGCCTCTGCTCAAGCGGCTCGCCGAAGAAAACAAGACGTTCGCCGGCCTCGACAAGGAACGCGCAAAAGCGCTGCGCTCGGCATAGATCGCATCGCGCAATATCGATGAACGACACCGCTTCATTCCGGCACGTAAGCATCGCCAGCTGGCGCGTCGACGTTGAGCGTTCACCCGACGGCACGAACTATCTCCGCCCCTCAAGGCCGCTTGCCGAATATCCACTGCGGCTCACGGATCGACTGGACGAATGGGCGGTACGTGAACCGTCGCGCGTCCTTCTCGCGCAGCGCGACACCAGAGGCGAGTGGCGCAACGTCACTTACTCTGAATTTCGCACCGCCGCCCGCGCCGTTGCGCAAGCGCTCCTGGATCGCGGCGTATCGGTCGAGCGGCCCGTCGCGGTTCTGTCCGGCAACGACATTGAGCACGCGCTCATCGAGGTCGGCGCGATGTACGCGGGCATTCCCTACTCGCCCCTCTCCCCATCGTGGTCGCTGGCCTCCAAGGATTTCGCCCGCCTCCGCGACGCGCTTCGGTTGCTGACACCGGGTTTGCTGTTTGCTTCCGACGGCGCACAATTTCAAAAGGCGATCGAAGCCGCTGTCCCCAAAGACGCACATCTGGTCGTAGCCAAGAATCAAGCCGCAGGCCCCCGCGCCGAACTCTTTCCCGCTCTTCTGGCGCCGCGCGCAACTCCCGCCGTTGACCACGCGCTCGCGCGTGTCACCCCAGATACCGTGGCAAAAATTCTTTTTACCTCCGGTTCGGCAGGCTTTCCGAAAGGCGTGATCAACACTCACAGGATGCTCTGCAGTAATCAGGAAATGCTGCGAACTGTTTTTGAAGTTCTCGCCGAAGAGCCGCCGGTCATTTGCGACTGGCTTCCGTGGCATCACACCTTTGGCGGGAACCACAATTTCGGGCTCGTCCTCTATAACGGCGGCACCCTTTATATCGACGGCGGACGCCCCACACCCGGCGCTTTTGACCAGACCGTCCAGAATCTTCGCGATATTTCGCCTACCATCTATTTCAACGTGCCCAAGGGCTACGAAATGCTCGTCGAGCAGCTGCGTGCGGATGCGCTGCTGCGCGAGCGCTTTTTTGCGCGCCTCAAAATGACTTTCTATGCGGCCGCGAGTCTGCCGCAAAGGACTTGGGACGACCTCGACGACATCGCCTTGAAACATTGCGGGCTTCGGATTCGCATGCTGACGGGCCTGGGCATGACAGAGACTTCTCCGTTTGCCATTTCTGCAAGCACCGGCACGGCCCGCGCCGGATACATCGGCCTACCTGCGCCGGGAGTCGAGGTGAAGCTCGCGCCCGTTGAAGGTAAGCTCGAAGTTCGCTATCGCGGTCCGAACGTGACACCGGGATTCTGGCGGCAGGAGGAACTCACCCGCGCGGCGTTTGACGAGGAAAGGTTTTTTCGCTCGGGGGACGCGGCGAAGTTTTTCAATCCCGGCGCCCCGGCAGAAGGTCTTGTGTTCGACGGCCGGCTGGCCGAAGATTTCAAACTCTCGACCGGCACCTGGGTCAGCGCTGGGCCGCTGCGGATGAGGTTTCTGGCGCACTGCGCGCCGTATATAAAAGACGCGGTTATCGCCGGGCACGACCGCGACGAAATCACAGCGCTGATTTTTCCCGATGGGGAGGCGTGTCCAGGTCTCGACGAATTGGCCGCGAAGATCCAGCAACTCCTCGGCTCGTTTGCTGACGCAGCGACGGGGAGTTCAAATCGAATTGAGCGCGTGGTGATCCTGGTCGACCCGCCATCGGCGGACGCCGGGGAAATCACCGACAAAGGTTCGATCAACCAGCGCGCCGTGCTCGCGCGCCGCGCGGATCTGGTGAACGACCTGTATCGTCGGCCGCTGCCGGGGCACGTGCTCTGCGCGCGCTCGACCTTGCGCGCCGCCGATCGCTGAATTTCTGAACTCGCCGGGAGACTCGTTGCCAATGACCAATGCCAAGAAAATGCGCGTGGATGAACTGAAAGCGATCGATGTTCATGTCCACGTCGAAACCGAAATCGAAGGCAACGCCGCGAACGCTGCCGCCGAGAAATATTTTGGCCATTCGGGCGCAGGACATTCGCGAGCGGAGCTGGCCGAATACTACCGCTCCCGCAAAATCGGCTGCGTCGTCTTCACCGTGGACGAGCGCCTCACGGGCCGCCCGCCGGTACCGAATGAAGAAGTCGCCGCTTTCGCGGCCGAGAATTCCGACATCATGATGGCGTTTGCGAGCGTCGATCCCACGCGCGGCGCCGATGCCGTGAAGGAAGCGAAACGGCTCATCGCATCAGGCGGAATCTGCGGCTTCAAATTTCATCCGCCGCTCCAGCAGTACCACGCGAACGAAAGACTGGCCTATTCCCTGTACGAAGTGATCGCTGAGGCGAACCTGCCTGCACTGTTTCACACCGGCCACAGCGGCATCGGCACGGGAATGCGCGGCGGAGGCGGCATCCGCTTGAAATACGGCAACCCGATGGATATCGATGACGTCGCGGTCGATTTTCCGGATATGCCGATCATTCTCGCGCATCCATCCTTTCCCTGGCAGGACGAAGCGATCTCGGTGTGCCTCCATAAGCCGCAGGTTTATATCGATCTTTCCGGATGGTCGCCAAAATATTTTTCGCCCACTCTGATCCAGTACGCAAACACGTTGCTGAAACACAAGGTTCTGTTTGGCTCCGATTATCCACTGATTACGCCGGACCGCTGGCTGGCTGACTTCGAGAAAATTTCAATTCGTGACGAAGTACGCCCGCTGATTTTGAAAGAAAACGCGCTGCGGCTCTTTGGACTCGGCGGCGCCGCGCGTGCGTAGCCGTTCATTTCACGGCTTCGCCATGAATTTTCGCCGCGTGATCATTTGCGCCTTGCAAAATGCGGCGGAATCGTATCACGGCGACTTCTGCGCAATTCACTCGCGGGCGAAATCCGGAGCACGATGGGGCGATTTTTCGGCAAGCATGTATTTCGCTGTCGATCGAGCGAACCAGAGCGAAGCTCCCGAGTTGGTCGAAGGCTCTTTACATTATTGAGGTGTCTTGGCCCCGCAGTGTGTTACCTTATGTGGGCTGTCCCACCCAACCTTGGCCCTCCAACTGTCCCAGAACGCAATTTAATTTCATCCAACTGCCGAAAGAGGGCTGCCATGTCCGAGTCTCCGGCTTCTGTACTCATTGTTGACGACAACGCGCTCATTCGCAGGGCGTTGCGGGATTTCCTCGAGAGGACCACGCGAATGCACGTGAGCGGCGAAGCCTCCGACGGACTCGAAGCGATCATGCAAGCAAAAGCTCTGAATCCGGACTTGATACTGATGGACGTCTCCATGCCACGCATGAACGGGATCGAGGCCGCTTCGGTGATCAGAAAGAAGAAACCTGACGTATGCATTGTCGTGTTCACGCTCTATCCGCACGTTGTCGGTTTTTCCCTGGCCAGGGCGACGGGAGTCGATCTGGTTGTTTCGAAGACCGATGGCGCAGCAGGGCTAACCGAGGCACTCACTTCGTTTTTCTCGACTTCGTTTCCGGAAGTCTGCCGCGACCAAGCACAAGGGGCAGGCGCGGGGTCTGCAGCCTAGAGTTAATTTTCGCGACACGTCTGCAACAACGGGAATTCGGGCGTGGCTTGGCCGTCTCTCGACGGTCGCGTGCCGCCGAAATTCATGCCGCAGCCTTGGCGCGCCCAGGGCGTGAGCGCCAGCGCCAAACCATCCAGGCGTCGACGAGCAAGATAACCACAGCAAAATAGGGCCAGTGTGAGGCAGCCCACGAAGCGGTTTGAACACCCTCGCCGAGTAGCGTTATCTGGCGGATCTGCTGGGCTGGAATCACTACCGAGCGACCCCAATTCATCGTCTCAAGACGCGGCAGGTATCCCTGGCGAACCGAACCTTCCAGATCATATACACCCAAGATACGGGTGAAGTGACTGGCTACGAGCAAGTCGCGGGAAAGCTCGGCCCAATCGAGCGCCGGGCTCCCCTCGCCCGGCTCTGTGCTTCCAACGGCGATAGCCTGCGCGTCAGGACCAAACCTCCAGATCATTGCGGCACCCATGCTGCGGACCGAGCTGCTGTACAGCATCAACACTTCCAGATTGCTGCGAACGTCGACGATCCCTGAAAGCCGGTCAAAGAGCGTGGAATTTGCTTTGCGGCCATTGACGAGGAACGGCATCTGGTAGGTCTGCACCGCATATCCCTGCGACTGAATCCGGGCTACGAGCGTCACGTACGCTTCTTGCGCGCGGCGGACGTTTGGAATATCCGCATATCGCCAAAGCAGTTTGAGCAAGATGCGCGCTCTGTGCCCGCCGGACCATTCGTCAAAGTCCCGCACATCCGGCTCGATGTCGAGACCGACCGCGTCCCATCCTAGAGCGTTTTCCTTGGTCCATTGTTGAAACTGGTCGAAACGCAGGGCAGCGGCCGGAGCGTTGGCTGCATTCATGTAGTAGCCTTGTTCTTTAGGAAGCAAGAGCCAGGCGATCGCCGGAATTCCCGCGGCATTTAAGCGCCGGACAATTTGCGCGCGGCCGGGAGTGAAGTCTGGAAGAGCGACGGCCAGGCCCGCGTGGAGGTTTTTCAAGGCGGCGGTTTCGGCGTCGTTCGAGAGAATCGATTGCACTTGGTCGAGATTTTGCTCGCCGCAGGCGAAAAACAGCTGCGGCTGCGTTGTGCTGCCCTGAATCTGGACGTCTGTAATCCCGGTCACAACGAATTTCCGGAAGACGAACATGCGGATGGCCACAAACGCCGTAAGGCTGGCACCCAATTCGAGCCCAAATATCAGGCACCAGACGATCACAGTTGCGGCCGCACGCATCAAGGCGCGCGAATCGGAAACCACCGAGGGCTGGCGAGCAGCGCGCATCGCTCCTCATGTTAACGCCACGCGGTACAACCGGCGACCAAGCTGAGATTCGCGGGGGATCGGCCTCGCCGCCAGTTGCTAGAACGGCGGGAATTCCGGCGTGGCCTGGCCGTCGGTGCGCGGATCGGAAGCGCCGAAATTCACGCCGCGCCCGTCGTCGTGCTCGACGGCGTTACCCTTGCCCATGACAAGCGAATAGCGCGGCACGAGCGTGAGTTGGTGGCCGCGCACGAACAGATCTTCGATGGTGCCTTGCGGGTAGCCAGCTTCGATGTCGACGCCGCATCCGGAATTGGCCGCGTTGAAGCGCGCGGCGTCGAGTGCGGCCTGAATGTTCATCCCGAAATCGACCACGTTTGCGACGAACTGCGCGTGCGCCTGCGCCTGATTAAAACCGGACTGAATGCCGAAACCGATCGAGACTCCATCTTTCTGCATGAATGCGGGAATGATGGTGTGCAGCGGCCGCTTGTGCGCGCCGATTGAATTCGGCTGCCCCTGCTCCAACGTGAAGGCACCGCCACGGTTGTGAAGCACGAAGCCCATGTGATCGGGTACAAGTCCTGAACCGAAATTTCCGGAATTGCTTTGAATGAGCGAGACGATATCGCCGTCGCGATCGACGGTCGCAAGATACGTGGTTTCGCTGCCGAGATTCTTCATCGCATCGGCAATCTGCGAAGGCATCGCGCTGCAATTGGCCCGGTCTGCGATTCCTTTCGCGCGCTCGATGGCGAGTTCTTTCGAGATCAGCTGCGCCGTGGGGATTTTCACAAAGCGCGGATCGCCGACGTATTGCAGCATGTCCGCATAGGCGAGCGCCTTGGCCTCCATTTCGACGTGCAGCGTCTGCGGACTGTCGTGACCCCAGTCTTTAAGCGGATAGAGCTCCATGACGTTGAGCATCGAAAGCGCAGCGAGGCCTTGCGAGTTGGGCGGCGTCTCGTAGATCGTCCAGCCGTGATAGGTGGTCGAGAGCGGATCGACCCATTCGGCCTGGTAATCGGCGAGGTCGGCGGCTGTCATCAAGCCGCCTTGTTCGTGGGAAAGTTCCAGAATTGCGCGGGCGATCGGGCCCTTGTAAAAGGCGTCGCGTCCGCCAGCGCCGATCAGGCGAAGCGTGCTGGCCACATCGGGATTCTTGAAAATCTGGCCGAGGTGGACGTAGGAACCGTTCGGCAAAAAGACACGCGCGAACTCCGGCTGGTTCGCGAACGGCATTCCGTACTTTTCCCACTCAACCGAATTCGCCTCCGAGGCGGGGAAACCGTTATCGGCAAGAGCTTCGGCGGGCTTCAAATCTTCGGCAAGCGGCAATTTTCCAAAGCGATCGTGCAGCGCCTGCCAGCCGGCGACGGTACCCGGCACGGTCACCGACCAGATGCCCGCGAGCCGCGTCACGTGATTCTGCGCGAGATTTTCGGGCGTGAACGCGGCGGGAGTCCAGCCGCTGGCGTTGAGCGCGTAGAGCTTTTTCGCTTTGTTGTCCCAATACATCGCGAAAAGGTCGCCGCCCACCCCGTTCATGCTCGGCTCGACAACGCCGACGGCGGCGTTGGCGGCGATGGCTGCGTCGATCGCGTTACCGCCCTTTTCGAGAATGGCCGAGCCAGCGGCAGACGCGAGCGTTTGCAGGGTCGCAGTGATGCCATATTGCGTGGTGGTCATCGAAAAGGCGTTGTCACGTGCGGGCTCCGGGATCGACGTGCGCATCGCGTGATCGACCGTAATCGACGTGCCTTCTTTGCGCGCGCGAGCGGCCCCACGACCGCCGGATGGGGAAGAGGATTGTTGCGCGGACGCGCTCGCGCGTTCATCGCCACCGCTTGCGGAAGAATTCGAATTCGCCGCCTGGCCGAAAAGAGCGCTTGGAGCGAGCGGCGGCACCAGCAGCAGGGCGGCTAGTGATGCCGCAGCCAGGCGGCGCACGAAGGTTGAAAATTTTCGCGTGGCCAAAACTTTCCGCTACGAGATGCCGAGCAGTTTGCGATTGGCTGCGGCGTCGCTGCCGGAATCGGCGAAATCGTCAAAGGCGCGCGTGGCAGCTTCGATGATGTGCTTCTTGATGAACGGCGCGCCTTCGCGTGCGCCCTGCTCGGAACTCTTGATGCAGCATTCCCATTCCACAACGGCCCAGCCCGGAAAATCATATTGCGTGAGCTTCGAGAAGATCGCGCCAAAATTCACCTGGCCGTCGCCAAGCGAACGGAAGCGGCCAGCGCGATTCAGCCACGATTGGAAGCCGCCGTAAACGCCCTGCCGTCCGGTGGGATTAAATTCCGCGTCCTTCACGTGGAACATCTTGATGCGGTCATGATAGAGGTCGATGTACTCGAGATAGTCGAGTTGCTGCAGCACGAAGTGGCTCGGATCGAAAAGTAGATTGCAACGTTTGTGGCCCTTGAGGCGGTCAAGGAACATTTCAAATGTCGCGCCGTCGTGAACGTCTTCACCCGGGTGAACCTCGAAGCAGGCGTCGACGCCGTTTTCGTCAAACACATCAAGGATAGGCTTCCAGCGCTTGGCAAGTTCGTCGAACGCGGCTTCGACCAGGCCGGCAGGCCGCTGCGGCCATGGATAAAGATACGGCCAGGCGAGCGCGCCCGGGAACGTCGCTTGATGCGGCAGGCCGAGATTTTTCGAGGCCTTCGCTGCCATTTTCACCTGTTCTGTGGCCCACTGCTGTCGCGCTTTTGGATTTCCGCGAACCGATTCCGCAGCGAAACCGTCAAAGAGCGAGTCGTAAGCAGGGTGCACGGCGACAAGCTGGCCTTGCAGGTGAGTGGAAAGCTCGGTGACTTCGACGCCGTTTTTCTGGAGCATGCCGCGCAAGTCGTCGCAGTAGGCTTTGCTCTCAGAGGCTTTTTTCAGATCAAACAGGCGCCCATCCCACGACGGAATTTGAACGCCCTTGTAGCCGAGGCTTGCGGCCCACTTCGTGATCGAGTCCAGACTGTTGAACGGCGCGGCGTCACCCGCAAATTGGGCCAGGAAAATTGCCGGCCCTTTGATCGTTCGCATGCTTGTCTCCTGATCTCGCTGAGAATTTCCCTCGCTTGCTGAGGGCGGGATTGTACCACTGCTCGCGCGCGGGAAGACACAGGCCGAAAGATGCCGCCAGGTGAAACGCCCTCAGCGGGAATTGCGTCGAACCTGCTACAGGCTTCGCACCCAGCAAACCCTCCGGCGATCCCTGATTCACGGCCGTAGCCGGTGACCGAATTTCTGGCCGCGGCAAGCGGCTAGAGTTGCGGCTGCGGTGAGCAGCCAAAATCGAACGAGCCGCGTTTGACGGCTCGAATTTATGGCCGCACCTGGCGAAGCATGCTACGCTACGCGGCCGGAGAAAACCCTTGAATACGGCCATTTCCACCGCATCGCGCGCGCAAGCGCAGTCGTTCTCGGACGCCCGCAAGTATTTGCCGATCCTTATGCTGCTTTTTTCGGCCAGTGGCTGCGCGGCGCTGATCTACGAAGTCGTGTGGTACCAGCTGCTGCAGCTTGCGATCGGATCAACTTCGGTGTCGCTGGGAATTTTGCTCGCCACATTCATGGGCGGGCTGTGTATCGGCAGTTTGTGGCTGCCGCGGCTGCGGCTGAAACAGCACCCTTTAAAGGTGTATGCGCTGCTCGAAGTGGGTATTGCGGCGTTTGCCGTGCTCGTGCAGATCAGCTTGCCGGTCCTGAACCGCGCTTATATTTCGGGCGCCGAGCACGGGCTTCCCGGAATGTTGCTGCGCGGCATTCTGGCAGCGATCTGCATGTTGCCGCCGACGATCCTGATGGGCGGTTCGCTCCCCGCGATCACCCGCTGGATTGAAGCTTCGCCGGAAGGCGTTTCCTGGTGGGGATATCTCTACGGGGGAAATACGGCTGGCGCCGTGTTCGGGTGTTTGTTCGCTGGCTTTTATTTGCTGCGCGTCTTCAATATGGCGACGGCCACCTACGTTGCGGTGGCGATCAACCTGGCTGTGGCCGGGGTAAGCATGCTGGTTGCGGGTGCAACGCCGTTTTCCGCCGGGCTCGAGGCGCAAGCAGTGTCGGCGACAGAGGACGCTGCCGACCGCCCGTGGCAGATTTATATTTCGATTGCGCTTTCCGGAGCGACGGCGCTCGGTGCGGAGGTGGTCTGGACACGCACGCTCGCCATGGAATTGCTCGCGACCGTATACGTCTTTTCGATCATTCTTGCCGTGTTTTTGACCGGCCTCGCGATTGGCAGCGGAATCGGATCGTGGATTCTTCGCAAGATCAATCCGGCGGTGGCGCTCGGCTGGTCGCAGATTTTGCTGACGCTCGGCATCGCATGGACGGCGTACACCATGATCCACAGACTGCCGAATTGGAGCGACGACGTATTGACCACGCTC
>DATMLZ010000070.1:0-4087 GCA_035569955.1 Candidatus Acidiferrum sp. | reverse complement strand
CTGAATCGATGGTAGGGGCGGCAAAGAGGCGAAGTCAATTGCGTTTCCCGAGGTGATGCGTTGTCGTTATCAGGTGAGTACACAATTGCGCGCTGTCCCTACTCGCCGCGTAAGGCGGGGCGGAGTAGAATCCCAGATGATGGAACCGCATTCGCACCCCGGACAAAACCACGGCCGCCAAGATGAACAAGCGCATGGCCGTGATCACGGCCATGGACACCATCACGGCCTGTACGGGCATCATCACGACGTCGGCGCAAATATGACGCTGGCGCTGGGCCTTTCGGTGTTTGCGACGTTAACGCTTGTTTGCGTCGAACTTGTCGCCGGTTACCTGGGCCATTCGATCGCGCTTGTGAGCGACGGGATCCACAATTTGACCGACGCGCCGACGCTCGCTCTGGCCTGGCTTGCGGCAAGATGGGCTTCGCGTCCGCCGACCCGGGAGAAGACCTACGGTTATCACCGTGCGGGAATCCTCGCGGCATTTGTAAACGCGACGATGCTGACGCTCGCTTCGCTATTGCTCGTCTACGAATCGGTCCGGCGCTTGCGGAGCCCGGTCGAAGTCGGAACAACGATCATGATGTGGGTGTCGCTGGTGGCCCTGGTTGTCAACGGCGGAATCACGTTTGCCGTTCACGCCGGACGCAAGGATCTGAACGTTCGCGCCGTTTGGATCCACAATCTTGGCGATGCGCTTTCGAACATCGCGATTTTCGCGGCCGCGCTGCTGATCCGTTTCTTCGGTGTTCATTGGATCGACCCGCTCATCGGCATCGGCATCGGCGCGATGGTGCTTTGGTCAGGAACAGGCGTGCTGCGCGAAAGCGGTCACATTCTGCTTGAGGGAATGCCGCGGGAAATGAACCTCGAGGATGTCGCAAACGCCGTGCTCCGGGTCGACGGGGTGCGCGAGGTGCACGACATCCATATATGGACGCTGGGAACCGATTTGAACGCTCTCTCTTGTCACATCCGGATCCCGGACATGCACATGGAAGAAAGCGAAAGGATTCTGGAAAAAGTTCGGGATGTGCTGGCGCGCGACTTTCAAATCGCCCACACCACGGTACAGTTTGAACGCGCCGGCTTGCCTGCCGAAGCAGGCTTGTATATGCCCGAGCCGGTCCGCCAGTCAGAGAAGTAGCAGTTTCGGGCGAGGATTGATTAGAGGGAAAGTTGAAGCTGGGTGCCGCGCTCGCCGTTTACCCGGATCGTCGCGTCGGTATCAAGATCCGAACGCCGGATCGTGCGCCGCAGCCCGTCTCGGGTGATGTAGACGATCGTGTCGGACGTGCGGGTGAAGGCAGTTGCTTCGAGTTGCGAACCATCCCGCAGTACCAGCACGAAGAGTGCTTCATCGGGAAGCGGCGCATCTTCGGCAGGCGCAACACCGGTCCTGGCAGCCGCCTGGGCCTCGCCTGCTGGCGCCGGAACCTGGACAACAATCACCTGTGGCTGCGTGGCCGGGGCAGGTTCACTGTCGGATTCCTGATCGGTCTGATCGGGCAAGGCATAGCCACCGAAGCCGCCTAGCAGATAGCCGCCCGTACCGATCGTTCCGCAATTAAGGCGCGACGCTTCGCGAAGCTCGACTTCGGTTGCCGGATCGATCGCGGCCTTAAGCGCGAGATCGCTGTTGATCGCATCGAGATGTTGAAAGCTGAAACCGAAACCTGGAACAGGCGTCAGCAGTTGTTGCAACGGGATTCCGGCGCCGTTGCCACAAACCAGACCGCGGTTCACGCGGCGGTTCGAATCGACTCTTGTAGCAGGTCGTGCCTGTTCGCGCGGGTGCGTCAAGTGGGTGAGGGGACGCGTTCCAGGAGCCGGGGAGATGACGTGAGGAGCCTGCATCGAACGCATGGGCGCGATCGGGGCAACTCGCGCTCGAGAAGCTTGGACCGGCGCCGGCATGACCAGCACACGACGCTGGGCGCCTGCCAGAGGACCAGCCAGAACAAATCCGGCGCACAAAACTCCGAGCGCCACCAAGCTGCTACGAGACGAGAAATGCGTTGGGCTACCCATAACGCGCCTCCATCCTATCAGACGCTCGAAGCCGCTCTGGCGTTGCTTTTTTTGTCGGCTGGGGCGGATACGAACGGCCCCCGATAGGTGTCTATGCCACAGGGGCGGGCGTAAAGGGCCCGAAATCAGGTGTTCCGCGCCTTTGCGGTCCGGCCGGGGTGTGCTATAAACGTCGGGCCTGCCGAGGGCCAGGAGCTTGGGGTGGCTCAGCCGGAACGAATTCCCGCAGCGAGCGAGGCGCGCGAGGACCAGTCGTGCGCGGCTGCTTTGCGCGTCCAGCCGGAGCTTGCATCAAGCTATTGCCCGCGCTGTTCAGCGAGACTCGAGGCGCGAAGCTGCAAGATGATTTGCGCCTCCTGCGGCTACTATATGTCCTGTTCGGATTTTTACTGAGGCGCGACAGGGTTTCCTTCGCATCGGTTTCAGAGTTCAATTTGAATTTCCAGGAGGCGTGAACGTGGCACTGAGAATGGCAGAACGAGATGTGAACGGCGTGACCGTGCTGGACATCGATGGACGCATCGTGCTGGGCGAGGAAAGCAACGCGTTCCGCGAGAAGGTGAAGGGTTTGCTCGCGTCCGGAAAGAAAAAGATCGTGCTGAATCTGCAGAACGTGACGTATATCGACAGCGCCGGCCTCGGCACGCTGGTAGCCACGTTTCATAGTGCGCGCTCGCAGGGCGCCTCTTTGAAGCTCGCAAACCTTGGAGCGAAGTTCAAGGAAGTGCTGCAGGTGACCAAGCTGATGACCGTGTTTGACACCTACGAAAGCGAAAGCGCAGCGATTCAGAGCTTCAAGTAAGCGGCTGGCTTGGTCGGCGCGGCTCGGCGAGACCGGGCCGCGCTTTTTGCTTCCGCACGCGCCCGATCGCAATTACCCGAGGCGACCTTCCACTTTGAAGATCGTCAGACCGCTCAAAAGCTTCGGGTAGAAATCTGTCGATTTTTGCGGCATCACGTCGCCGCCCAAAGCGATCTCGGAAACCTGCTCGATCCGCGCCGGATTGAGCAGCGCCGCAAGTTGCGCTTCGCCGCGATCGACGTCGGCGATGGCCGCATCCATTTCGCGTTCGTACGTCAGGTTTTTCTCGCCGGCAACCGCTTCGGCTGTGATCCCCAGGCCCTTTTCAATAATCAGCCTGTGCAACAGGACAACGTCGAGACCTCGCTGCGCGGGCGAGATGTCTGCGAGCGCCGTTTGAAGGTCCGCTTCTTTACCTAGGACGAACAGGTAGAAGGCACCGCCCGGGCCCGAGTGCTCGGGATAGATGCCGATGGCATTCGCCGTCTCGCCTTTGGCTTGGAGATCCTTGCGAAATTCCGCGTAACTGGCGGCGCGTTCAGAGGTGTTTTGGAACGGATATGCGTACCAATCGAAGTAAGGCGCAAGATCGCTGCGGAATTTTTCGAAATCGAAACCGGCGATGCGGATCACGCGATGTGTGGGGAGAATCGTCAGGCCCCTGGAATGGGCGTTGATAAAGGTGGCCATGGCGAATTCGGAAGCGGCCATGCGGTCGTGATTGCCGGATCTGGTACGCGCTTCGTTGCGAAGGTTGAGCGCCGTTTCGTAGCGATGGTGGCCGTCGGCAATGATGAGCTTCTTGTCGGCCATGGCTTTCTGCAGTTTGTCGATGAAGGCCTGGTCGGTGACCGGCCAGACGCGATGGATCGTGTCGTACTCATCGTGCAGTTCGATCGCGGGCGTCTTTTGGGCAACGGTTTCAAGCAGTGCGTCGATCTGGCGACCGGGGTCGTGATAGAGGAAAAACAGCTGACCGGTTTGCGCGCCGGTGCGGCGCAGCAACTCGATGCGGTCGGCTTTGGGACCCGAGAGCGTGCGCTCGTGGCGGAAGACGACTTTCGCCTCGTAATCCTCAACGCGCCCAAGAGCGATGAAGCCGGCGCGCGTGCGGCGATTCCCGGTGCCGGGGACCTCGAACTCCTGGGTGTAGACGTAAACGGCAGGCGCACCATCCTGCACCAGGATTTTCTCGGCGATCCATTCGCGCACTTTTTGTGCGGCGCGTGTGTAGACGTTGTTCTCGGGCGA
>DATMLZ010000069.1:0-15219 GCA_035569955.1 Candidatus Acidiferrum sp. | reverse complement strand
ATCGAGCGGACCGCAGTCATCGGGCTGGCGATGCTCGCCACGACGATGCTCGGAGCCGTCTTGATCGTTGCTTTCAAGATGCACGCGCCGGCCGACAGCCTCTTTCCCGGAGTCTTCCTGGTCGCACTCGTTATCATCGGCTGGTTCAGGCTGCGCCGGTAGGCGAATGCCGGCCATAAGCGGCCGGCGGACTCGGGAGGGAATTACTTTCCGGAATTCTCCCGGAGAGTCGCCATTTCTTGCCGAAGCTCGCGCACTTCGCGCTGCAAGTCGGGCAATCGATTGAAGACAGCCACCGACTTGCGCCAATCCTTGTTGTCAAATCCTGGCGAGCCGGAATAGATCGCTCCGGCGGGAATGTCGCTGTTCACGGCGCTCTGGGCGGTCAGAATTGCGCCGTCGTGAATGGTGAGGTGCCCGGCAGACGCCGATTGCCCGGCCAAAATGCACTTGTTCCCGATATGCGTCGTGCCAGCTAGGCCGACCTGTCCACAAAGGATCGTGTCTTCGCCGACCGTGCAGGCATGGCCGACTTGCACCAGATTGTCGATCTTGGTTCCGCGCCCGATCACGGTATCGCTGACGGCGCCGCGATCGAGGGCGCTGCCGGCCTGAATCTCCACATCGTCACCGATCACAACTCGTCCGACTTGCAGTATCTTGTGCCACTGGCCCTTTGCGTCGCGCGCAAATCCGAAGCCATCGCTGCCCACCACGACGCCGTTTTGCAGCAGGACGCGATTGCCGATGGTGCAGTCCTCGCGCACGGCGCAATGCGAATGCGCAAGAAAATCGTCACCGATCTTCACGCCCCGATAGATGCTCACGAAGCTGTGGAGCACGGCGTTGTCACCAATCTCCACATCATCGTCGATAAAGCAATACGGCCCGATATGCGCTCGATCGCCGATCTTCGCGCTGTCAGCAATCACTGCTGTTGGATGAACCCCCGGCAAGTAGGCCGGCGGCGCGTTGAACAGCTCAAGGGCGCGTGCGAAATCCAGATACGGATTCTGCGTGCGCAGCGCGGCGATCTTTACGGCGGGGCCATCGGGCGCAATCAGGATCGCCGAGGCTTGGGTCGTTTTCGCGAGCGGATAGTATTTCCGGTTGTCCAGGAAGGTGAGTTGACCAGCCTTCGCTTCCTCGATTCCGGCAACGCCCGTGATTTCAATTTCCGCATCACCCTCGAGCTTGCAGCCCAGCTTTTCTGCGATATCGCCGAGTCTCATATTCGAATCCCCCAAATGCTACAGAAGATTTTTTCGTAATCTTGAGCAAAGAGCCGGTTCCATCCAGCCGGCTCGAAGTCAAACGATCTCTCTTCGGTCACGCTAAAACGCTTGCATCGGGACCGGAAAATCGGCGCAGAGAAGTGTTGGCTGGGAATTACCGAGTCCATGCAATCGTCCGCCGCTCCTGGTTGCTCTCGATCGCGATCTCAATCGCGCGGATCACGTCGAGCGCCTGCTGCGGCTTCACGACCAACTCTGCCATTCCGAGCATCGCGTCCCGCAGATTCGCGTAAAACTCTCGGTAGTCGCCGGTCTCGGTCTTCACCTTCGTTCCACCCGGCTCGGAGTCGCTCGCAAGGTAGAGCATGCCCCAATGCGCCTCGGGATCCTCGCCCCATCCAGGCCCGCCCGGCGCAATGCCGCGCCGCAAGGGCTCTTCCTGCGGATCGAGGGCCGTTTTTGTGAAAGATCCCGCCGTCCCGTGGATCACGAACCGGGTCCGATGCGCGCGCGCGATCATCGTAGAACGCAAAATCGCGCGCATCCCGGGATAGTCGAACCTAAGGTCGAACGCGTCATCAACCGTTCCACCTTCGCGTTCGGTGCGGATGTCCGCAGTGACCGCCTCCGGTTTGCCGAAAAGCTGAAGCGCTTGATCGATCAGGTGTGGCCCGAGATCGTAGAGCATTCCGGCGCCCGGTCCGGGCTTCTCGCGCCACGCATTTTTCAGCGTTGGACGGAACCGGTCAAAATGCGACTCGAACATCACCAGCCGCCCGACCGTACCGGCCGCCAGAATTTTTCGCACCGTCTTGAAATCGCCGTCGAATCGCCGGCTCTGGTATACCGTCAGCAGGAGCTTCCGTTTTTCAGCCAGCCGGATGAGCAGAGCGCTTTGCTCGGAAGTCACCGTGAAGGGCTTATCAACCAGCACATTTCGACCGGCGTTGAGGCAGCGCCGCGCCAGCTCGAAATGGGTTTCATTGGGCGTCGCGACGACACACAGCCGGATGCGCCCATCGGCCAGAAGTTCGTCCACCGACCGCACCACGCGTGCCAGCGGATATTTCTGCCGCGCCAGGTCGCCGCTTCGTTCCACGATGCAGGCCAGGTCGAGCCCCGGGACTGCCGCAATCATGGGTGCATGAAAAGTCTGTCCCGCCAGTCCGAACCCGATCAACCCAACAGGAATGCTCTTGGTCTCGTCAAGGGTAGGCACGTCGTAGGAAAATATACCAGCAGGCCTCTAATCACCAAAAAGCTTTGGCTGCGCATCGGAAACGCGCGCTGCCGCGGCCTTCTCGCGTGGTGCACGGCGCGCCACGCCAACAACCCCCAGGACCTTCATTTCATCCAGCGCCGAACGGGGGATGAAGACCCACAAACTGTTTCCGTGCAGATCGGGCGGCGTCAAGCGCACCCCGGTATCGAGTAACTCGAGCAGATCATTGGGAACGAGCCCTTCCATCTCGTCGCCATCCCGGAATCGGAGTTTGACCCAAAGCCCGTCCAGTTTCGGGCGGCTGAGGAACGTCTTCCGGTCCGGTTCGAACGCGTCCGCAAACTCCTTTACGAAGTACACCGCCTTCACATCCCCCAGATCGACCGCCTTGTGCTCGCCCTCGCGTGTCAGCAAGTCCAAACTCTCTTCATGACCGAGAGCCTGAGGATTCAGGTAGCCCTGATCGACCGTGCCGTCAAACAAAGCGACGGCAGCCTTCTTATGAGTAGACGCTGCGGTGCGACTTTTCACCTAAATTGGCCTTTTTCGCGCTTTTAGGGGCTCAAATGTTGCGATGGCCCCATGGGTTATGTTATCGTTGACCAGTTTTGTTTCAAACTGTTGGTGCAAAAGGGGTTAGCTCTGGAGCCGGGACGTTTGACTCTTAAGGGTCACATCCTGAAATCGGCCTCGGCAATCACCCTGATCACCCTTATCAGCCGGATTTGCGGATACTTACGAGATCAGCGAATCGCATTACTCCTCGGGACGTCCCCGGCAGCCGACGCCTTTATCCTCGCCTTCCGAATCCCCAGTCTCGTGCGCCGATTGGCGGGCGAAGGGGCCTTCGGTGGATCCTTTATTCCGATATTCAGCAGCTACTTACGGGAGAAACCTCGCGACGAAGCCTTTGGCCTGGCGCGCACCGTCTTTTGGGATGTTGCCGCGATTCTCACCGTTCTCGCGGTTCTCGGCGTGGTCTTCTCGCGGCAGGTAATTTACATCTTCACGATGTTCAGCGCCAGCGAAGTCCATTGGGATCTTGCGGTTTCGCTAAACCGCGTCATGTTTCCGTGCGTGATCTTCATTGGGCTTTCGGCCGTCGCGGCCGCAATTCTGAATTGCTTTCAGGTCTTCGCTTTGCCCGCGGCAACGCCGGTTGTGTTCAACGTCACGATGGTGATCTTCTCTCTCGGCGCGGTGTACAAACCGCTTATGGCACGCCTGCATATCGGGTTGTCCGCTCCCGCCGTAGCATTGGCGATCGCCGTCCTGATCGGTTCGGCCCTGCAGATCGTCCTGCTGATCCCTGCGCTCCTGCGACACGGCGTGCGTTTGGAGCCGGCGGTCGAATTTCGCGATCCCGGCGTTCAGCGCATCGGAAAGTTGATGGGCCCGGGCGTTTTCGCCGCTTGCGCCTATCAGATCAACCTGTTACTGGGCACATTCTTTGCGACTTCGCCGCGCATGCCCTCGGGCAGCGTCTCGTCACTCTACGTTGCCGAACGCTTGATGCAACTGGTCCTCGGCACCTACGCCATCGCCATTTCGACAGCTCTTCTGCCGACTCTCTCGCACCAAGCCGCGGCGGGGAAGTACGACGAAATGAAGCGCACGTTCGGCTTCTCGCTGCGCATCGTCTCGTTCATCACAATTCCGGCCGCGGTCGGACTCATCCTCCTGCGCGAGCCGATCATTCAAGTGCTGTTCCAACACGGACAATTTGCCGCACGATCCACCGCGCTCACGGCCAACGCGCTTTTCTATTACGCGCTCGGCTTGCCGGCCTACGGGGCGATCTGGCTCATTACCCCGATGTTTTACTCCACCCAGGACACGCGCACGCCGGCGCGCATCTCGGTCTACATGCTGGTCGCGAATCTGGTTCTCAACGCGATCTTTCTGGTCGCGTTCTATCGTACGCTATCGAACGGCAGTCCTGCGCTGGCCAGTTCGATCTGCGCTTACCTGAATTTTGGCACGCTTTTTTTCATCTTTCACCAGCGTCACGGCAACCTGGGAACCCGGGGCATCCTGCGGTCGCTGGCGAAAACGGCTACATGCGCCTTCGCGATGGCCGCAGTGGCCCTTGGATCGCGTATCTTCTGGCATCACCGGGCCGACGCGCTTCATGTTGCGGAGAAGGCCGGTTTGCTCTGCCTAATCATCCTCGCAGCCGTTGCGGCCTACCTCGGACTGGCGCGTTTGCTGCGTTGCGAAGAGCTAGACGAATTTCTTTTGCTGCTTCAACGCGCCGAACCGTCGACGGTACCGGGCGCCGAGTATTCAGCGTAATATCCGGATCGAGCGGAGACTGAGATGGACGCGGAAATCGCGGCATTCATAACGTACCTTCGCGTGGATAAAGGGCTCTCGAAGAACACCATCGAGTCCTATCGCCGCGACATCGAAAAATTTGGGATTCTCGTACATGACCGCCAGCTTCCCGTCGATCAGATCACTCGCGGAGACGTTGTCGATTTCCTTGCCAGCCTGTATCGCCGCGGGCTCGATAGCCGGTCGGTCGGCCGCCATCTCGCCACGATTCGCCACTTCTTCCGTTTCTGCGTCGCCGAAGAGTATGTGAAAGACGATCCGGCGATGACAATCGAAAGCCCCAAGATCATCCAATCACTTCCGCAATTCTTAAGTGTCGAAGAAGTCGACCGTCTTTTGCGGCAGCCGGACCCTTCGACAGCGACGGGTGTGCGTGACCACGCGATGATTGAACTCATGTATTCAACCGGCATCCGCGTTTCCGAGCTGTGCGGCATCAAGCTGAAAGATTTGAAGATGGACCCAGGATGTCTCCGCTGTACCGGCAAGGGCGATAAGGAACGTCTCGTGCCGGTCGGCCAGCGGGCAATCGAGAGCGTCCAAGCCTATCTTCGCGAGTCGCGCCCGCGGTTGCTCAAAAACAAGTTGTCCCCCTATCTTTTTGTCGGCAGTTACGGAAAACCGATGAGCCGTATCACGTTTTGGGCCCTGATGAAGGCCTATGGCCTCAAAGCTGGCTTGCGAAAGCGCCTGAAGCCGCATATGCTGCGTCACAGCTTCGCGACGCACCTTCTGGACCGTGGCGCGGACCTTCGATCCGTCCAGATGATGCTGGGCCATTCGGACATTTCCACAACCCAGATTTATACCCATGTCGTCGAAGAACGTTTGAAGCAGGTTTATAAGGCCCATCACCCGCGCGCCTAGGGCGGCGTGTGGTTCTGAGGAGATAGAGCCGAATGCCCGATTACATGTACCTACTGGAGAGCCGGCTGTCACCCGAGCAGCGGGCAGCGCTTGAGCGCGTCCAGGAGCTGTCGCGATCACAGGATTTGAACATCTATCTGACCGGCGGCGCCGTCCGCGACCTGATTTCCGGCCAGCCGATCCGCGACCTGGATTTCACGATCGAAGGGAACCCGGTCAAAATCGTCCGCGAACTCGAGAAGGGCGGCGCGAAGGCCGTTTTCGAGAGCGAGAAGCTGCGCCATTACGAAATGCAGTTCGCCGGCGACGCCGATGGCTCACTCTCTGCGGCTCGCGACGACGTCTACGAACGACCCGGTGCCAAGCCCGAAATCCATTTTGCGGGCATCATGGAGGATCTCCGCCGTCGCGATTTCTCGATCAACGCGATCGCCATCTCCCTCAACGTGCAGTCGCGTGGCCTGTTGCTTGATCCCACCAACGGCCTCGCCGACCTCGAGCGCCAGGAAGTCCGGGCGCTAACCATTCATTCCTTCACCAACCAGCCGATTCGCCTGATGCGCATTCTCCGCTACTGCGCACGGATGGGTTTCAAAATGGAAGCGCGCACTCAGGAGTGGTTCGAGCTCGCTTTCGAGCGTGGCCTTCAGGAGAACTTCGAGGGAGCCGACGTCGGCAACGAAATTCGCGCGGCCGCTCGCGAAGACAGCCCTGCCGGGACTCTTAAGCAGTGGGAGGCGCGGGGCCTGCTGGCTGCGGCGCATCCGCAATTGCAAAAACGTAGGCCCGACTACGACAGTCTCAACAAGCTTTCCAAAATACGCATGAACCTTTTCGGGGCGGGAATCCGTCCGCGCCTGCAAACGGCCAATATGTTCTACATCTTCTCGCGCCTCAAATCGCGCGAAGCGCTTTCGGCGATGAAGTCGCTCGACTTTCGCGCCGCCGAAATCGAAGCCGTAGCCAAGATCGTGCCGGAAACGCAAAAAATCGTGCAGGTGCTGAAGGGCCGCAAGATGAACGCGCCGCGCGACGCCTACGCGTATCTTGCCTCTTTGCCCGCGGAAACGCTCGCGTTCATCGAGACGGAGATGCCGAATCCGGCGGCGATGTCCAAGATTCGCGCCTACCTGCAAAAGTGGCGTCCTTTGAAGCTGTCGCTGCCGGTCGCCGAGCTCGACGCGTTGGGCGTCCCGCGTGGACCGAAATTCGACAAGGTTCTCGAGCAACTTTTCGAAGCGCAGCTTCGTGGCAAGGGTAAAACGCCCGAGGATCGCACAAAACTCCTGCGCAATTTTGCAGGCATCAAAGAAGAGCCCAAGAAAAAGCCCGACAAGGAAAAGAAAGCCAAAGGCAAAGATCCAGTGCCGGCACCTGCGGCGGCGGACGCAAAAGGCAAGACCGCGGCGAGATTGCTGGCCGCAACTGCTGCAAAGGCCGCGGCCACTGCTCCGCCAAAAGCTCACAAGTCCCCCGTAGCGGCAGCAAAGGCGAAGCCGGCAAAACAGAAAAAAGCTCACCGATGAGTCAGCGACATGTCGATTGCTCAGCGCATCTGGTTTCTCCTGGCGCTCGTCGCAGCTCTCGCTGCGACCGGCCGAGCCCAAGCCACCGAACCCGCAAGGGCAGCTGTACTCTCTCGGGTGCCCCAAACCGCCAATCGCCTTGAACCAGATCCCGGGAAGGTCGACGAGCATCGCTTCTGGGATTCCGAGAACAAGTGGCTCTTCACGGGCGTCGCCGCCTCGCGGACGCTCGATTATTTCTCAACTCTCAACATGCGCCGCCGCGGCCGGCAGGAAATCCTGCTCAACAACGACGTCGTCGACAATCACGCAGCCTTCGCCACAATCGAAGCGGCCGGGGTCGGGGTGTCCATCGGCGCGTCCTATCTTTTTCATCGCTACGGACATCACCGGCTTGAGCGATGGACTTCGATCTTGCATATCTCTCTGACCACCACCGGAGCCGTTCGCAACTATAGTCTGGTCACACACCACTACCGGGTTGGATTTGCATCCGCCATTGGAGCTCCACGATGAAACGATGCCAAATATTCCCAACGATAGAAGCGCTTCTTCTCGCCGCTTGTGTGGCAATGCTTGCTAGCGGGGCGTTCTCGCAGGAGCAGGCCGCTTTGTCTCGCGGCAACTACGTCGCAATGGGGAGCTCCTACGCGGCCGGTCCTGGCATCGGCACGCGCGCACCAGCAAGCGCCGCCCAATGCGAGCAATCCTCGGAAGACTACGCGCATCTGTTTGCCCAAAAGCGCGGACTCGAGTTGAAAGACGTCTCCTGCTCAGGGGCAACGACTCAAAGCATCCTGAAAACTTGGCACGGCCTGCCGCCGCAACTTGACGCGGTCGACGCAAAGACAACCCTCGTCACCATTACCATTGGCGGCAACGATGTATCGTTCATGAGCAATCTGTTCGCTTGGTCCTGTCAAAACGCGCCGGATCGCGTCGGCGAAACGCGCCGCGCAGGCATGTGCAAAGCCGTCCCGGAGGCAGACGTCGAAACCGCGTTTGCAGGTCTGGAAGGGAATTTCCGAAAAATCGTCGAAGGAATTCATCAACGCTCTCCAAACGCCAAAGTCGTGTTCGTCAATTATTTGACGCTTCTTCCGGCGACCGGCGCTTGCCCGGACAAACTGCCGCTCACGACCGACGAATTGGAAAAGAGCCGGTCGGTCGCCGCCAGGCTTGCAGCCATTACCGAAAGGGCCGCACAGGAAACAGGATCAACGATCGTGAAAGCCTCCGACCTCACGGCGGGCCACGATGTCTGTTCTGCGGATTCATGGGTGAATAGCTTCGAGTTTCGCGATTCGCCCGACGGCTTTAGTCCCACGCCCTATCATCCGAAACTCCCGACCATGCAAGCGATTGCCGACGCGCTCGACCGCACGCTTCCGCGTCAAAAGTAGCCTCGGACCCGCTGTGTTCCATTGCGGCACACCGGTACGCCGAGCCCGCGCGCGCCGGCATTTTCGGCGTATTTTTGATGTAACTGGAGTATGATGCGGACCTCCAGGGCGATCTCAGGGGCCCAGTCACATCGATTCGACGTAACGCAGCGTGAGGGCAGGTCTGTGCCTGAAATCCCAGCTGCGGCGGGCCGCTCGCTGGCATTCGGCAAAGAGACGGCAGAAAGGAAGAGATGAGCGCATTTTTGGAGGGTTCGGAAGAAAACGGGCGCGAACGCGTGGGCGAGGCCGGCGTAGACGCAGTTTCGGAGATTCTCAAGTCCAGCCGCACGATTGCGGTTGTGGGACTTTCGAGCAAGCCGCAACGCCCCAGTTACGGTGTGTCGCGCTACATGCAGTCTGCGGGCTATCGCATCATTCCGGTCAATCCCGGCGAGACCGAAGTTCTTGGCGAGAAAGCGTACGCCCGGCTCGAAGACATTCCCGAGCGCGTGGACCTGGTTGATATTTTTCGCAAGTCGCCGATGGTTCCCGAAATCGTCGACTCCGCTATCCGCATCGGGGCGCGGGGCGTGTGGATGCAAGAAGGCGTGATTCATCCCGAAGCAGCCGAGAAGGCGCGGCGCGCGGGAATGTTCGTGATCATGAACACGTGCATCCTGAAAGAGCACATCAAGAGATACCGTCTTCCGCAGTAGGAGTGCATGATCCCGCCGCGTCGGGTTTAGCCCCACCGCAAGGGCAGGGCGCTCGGCGTGTCCTTCAAACCGGTGCGTTACTTGTCGGTGGTGCCGGTCGGGTAAATGTTTGGCGTCGGTTCGGCAATGCCTCTACGATAGCTTCATACCTTTGGGAGGCAATCCGATGAAGACCCGGCTCGTAGTCTGTCTTTTCCTGCTCGCAATTCCAGCGCTTCCAGCACACGCCCAGACCGCGCCCGCGGCGCCATCAAGCGCTCCCTCGGCGGCAAATCAAACAGGTGGCACGGCTGCACCTGCGGTCGACACCGCCAAGGCCACCGCCATCCGCCATCTGCTCGAACTCAACGGCACAAAAACTGTAACCCAGGAGCTGATGAACACGATGTTGCCCCAGATGGCTACCTTGCTTCATAACAGCTTCAAAGGAACCTGCGGCGACGACCCGAAGTGTCTTCAGTTGGGTGATCTGGTGAGCATCAGGATGCAGGACAAAATGGCAAATAGCGTCGATCAGCTCATCGACCGCATCGTTCCGGTCTACGATCGCCACTTTTCGAAGGAAGACATCGATGGGCTCATCCAGTTCTATGAATCCCCCCTCGGGTCTAAAGTAGCGCAAAATATGCCCGCCATTTCTCGTGAGTCGGAAGGTGCCGGCGCCCAAATCGGGCAGGACATCGCCAAAGAGTCTATCCAGGAGGTCCTGCAGGAACACCCGGAACTCCGGAGCTTGGCTTCGCAGCACCAATAGAAGTTCTCTGGTGAACTGTTTTCAGCCGTGCCGAGCTTTACGCGCCTGCGGCAAGCGAGGAAAGCGCTGCCGAGCTCAGGTGGGACGCCGAATTCTTATCCAGGTAGACTGTCGTCGCCGGATGTGTGCGAAGTATCGAGGCCGGCGCTTCCGGGCGGACCTCGCCCTCAAAGCAGGACTTTACCGCCTGCGCTTTGCGCGACTCGGGCACGATTGCAAGGATTACCTTCCCCTTCAGAATCTGCCGCACGGACATCGAGATCGCCTGCATCGGAACTTCCGCCATTCCTGCAAACCAGCCTTCGCCCACCTGCTGGCGGCGGCACGCTTCATCGAGATTTACGATCAAATACGGCTCTTCGGTCTTGAAGTCCGCCGGCGGGTCGTTGAATGCAAGGTGGCCGTTTTCGCCGATGCCGACAAATGCGATATCGATCGGCGCAGCGTTCAATTCGGCACCCGCGCGGCGGGCGATTTCGTGGGGATCTCGCTCCGGATCGGCGTCGAGCAAATGGTATTTTGTAATTCCCGCCTTGCGAATGAAATTCTCCAACAGGTATTTGCGAAAGCTCGCCGGATGCGTGATGGTCAAACCGATGTACTCGTCCAGATGAAACATCTCAACGCGCCGCCAGTCGATGCCGCTCTGCTTGGCAAGCGCGTCGAGAAAATCGAGCTGCGAGACGCCGGTGGCAGCGACGATCCGCGCGCCTCCGTTTTTGGCAATGGCGGCGCGCAACAGGTCTGCTGCGCGCCGAGCCGCAGCAATACTCAGGGATTTTTTGTCCTCAAAGACTTTGGCGATCACGTATCGATGATGGGGCAACACGCGACGATATGCAATGTCACGGCGTGACTGCGATTTTTACCGTTCCATCGGATAAATCGAAAGGATACCGCGCCCCGCAGCTTCGACCGCGACCGAGGTGCCGTCCGGCGCGATGTGGAAATCGTGATAGACCAGGTCGTGAAGAATCGGCGAGAAGTTTCCGTCTGCCAAGCGAACCCAGATGAGGTCGTTCGATTTATCAAGAGGCCCGCGCTTCAGCAGAAGGCGGCGCGCGTCCCGATCAAACTCAAATCGTCCAGGACCGGTGCGAACGCGCATCGTCTTTGATGGATCGCTCAGACTTCGCACTTCGATCGTGTCGCCATCGCGATAGTAGCCCACGGCGGTGCCGGCCGGTGAGATCACCAGGGTCGTGCCTTGAAACTCGTCAATGCGCGCCAGTTCGGCGACGGTTTCCTTGAGCAACCCGAGCTCCATCAGCGATTGCCTCCCCATCACGCCGGGCCCAACGGCAATTGCGCGGTTGCGCGCCGCGTCCCACGCCACGGCGCTAAACGATTTTTGATCGAAGAGCGTCGTTGATTTCCCGTCCTCGGGTGTGACGCGCACGATCTGGCCCGATCCATTCAGATAGACGACCGTCTTCTCATCGCTCAGCCATGTGCCCGAAAGCGCGCCTGGAATGAAACGCGTTTTTGAGTTTTCAACTTTGATCTCGCGCCCATCGGTGTCGAACAGCGCGAGGACGTTCCCGCCGCCCGACGAAGCAACCGCGGGCTCGTTGTCTTCGTACGTGTTGTCGATATCGTCGTCGTCCAACGTGCCTTTCTTTTTGCCCTTCACTTTGGGCGACCACGGATATGTCTTGGTAAGCATCGCCAGAGCGAGTTTCTGACTATCCGGCGACCAGGTGATCGTGTTCACGATGTAGCTGAACGGTGGCGGGACGGGCATGAACTTGTCCGGATCGAGAATCCGTTTTTCCTTGTTCTTGCCGCTCGACAGGAATAGCTCGTCGCGTTCGATCACGATTTTGTCGAAGCGCTTCAGATGATCCACGGCAAACGCAATTGTGTTGTCGGGAGCAATCGAAAAAACGGTCACGTCTTCGTCAATCGAGTAGGAAGGAGTGTCCTGCGCGATGGCGCGTATCGCAAACAGCAGCAGGGCCACGCACGCCGGCGCAATCAGCCAGATCGCTCTTACACGGCGGCTTGTTGTGACGCTTTCGCTCATGCCTTGCGATCTTTCCTTTGGACGCGCCGGATCTCTTCGAGGCGCTGGCGGATGCGATTCTCGAACCCTTGATCGGTAGGATTGTAATACTTGCGATCCGCCAGACTTGGGGGCAAACAGGTCATGTCCGTCAATTTATCCTCGGCTTCGTGTGCATATTGGTAGCCTTTGCCGTATCCGAGGTTGCCCATGAGCCCGGTGACCGCATTCCTTAGATGCAGTGGAACCGGCTCTGCGATGGTTTGCTGCAAATCTTCGCCAACGGCTCGGTAGCCCGTATAGAGCGCGTTCGATTTCGGTGCGAGCGACAGATAAACGACAGCCTGCGCAAGCGCGAGATGTCCTTCTGGCGCGCCGAGGAACTCAAACGCGTCGCGCGCGGCGATGGTAACGGCGAGCGCGCCGGGCTCGGCGAGACCGATGTCCTCACTGGCCATGCGCACCAAGCGCCGCGCAAGATAGAGCGGGTCTTCGCCGGACTCGATCATACGTGCCAGCCAGTAAAGAGCCGCGTCCGGGTCTGAATTGCGCACCGATTTATGCAGAGCCGAAATGAGATTGTAATGTTCTTCGCCGGATTTGTCGTAAGGCAGCAGCTTTTTCTGCAGCACGTCCTCGAGCCGCGCTTCGGAAAGAATCTTGCGGCCGTCCTCCTCGGCAGGCGTTCCGAGAACAAGGGCTTCGAGCGTGTTCAGCGCCGATCGCGCATCGCCGTTTGCGAGAACCGCGATGCGTTTGAGGATTCGCTCCTCTGCCTCGATTTTTTCCGTCCCGAGGCCGCGAACCGGGTCGGCAAGCGCGCGCCGCAACAATCCCTCGATCTGTTCCGGCGCGAGTGCGTGAAGAACATAAACCTTCATCCTGGAGAGCAGAGGAGCGATCACTTCGAACGACGGATTTTCGGTCGTCGCGCCGACCAGCAGGATATTTCCGGCTTCGACGTGCGGGAGAAACGCATCCTGCTGCGAGCGGCTGAACCGATGGATTTCGTCCACAAAAACCATCGTCCTGCGGCCGTGGTGACGCAGCCTTTCGGCTTGCGACATCACTTCCTTGATTTCCTTGATGCCGGAGAGCACCGCGCTAAAAGGAACAAACTCCGACCGCGTCCGCTTCGCGATGATGCGCGCGAGAGTTGTCTTACCGCAGCCCGGCGGCCCCCAGAGGAGCAGGGAACCAAGTTCGTCGCGTTCGATCTGCGTGCGGAGCGGCTTTCCCGGCGCGAGCAAATCCTGCTGGCCGAGAAATTCGTCGAGCGTCTGCGGGCGCATCCGGTCCGCCAGCGGGCGCCCGGTGAGAGGCTCGGATTCCGGCTCGACTGCTCGAAATAGGCCCATAGTCGCTGGACGAAGCTTTGTACAGGCAGTTTAGCAAGGGAAAGCAACCGGAGATAGTGCGACCGGAAGCCGGCTCAGGCATCAGGCAGGCAGAGCTATTTGCGGCATCGCAACTTCGCCGCTTCATAGAGGACAATCGAAGCCGCCACTGCCGCGTTTAGCGACTCGACGCTCTCGCTCATCTCTATCGCCATCCGTGCATCGGCAGCGTGCTCAACTTCCGCAGGCAGGCCCCCACCTTCGCTCCCCACAAAGATGGCAGCAGGGCCACGCAGACATTCAGCCAGTGCCGTCGCATCGGCCCGAGACCAAGCTTTCGCGCTCGCCGCTACAATCTTCACTCGGGAAATGCGCAATTGCGCAAGCACAACCGGCACCGCAAGCCGGCGCAAAATCGGCAGCCGTAGCGCCGAGCCGGTCGACGCCCGCAGCGCTTTGGGCGACCATGGGTCGGCCGTGCCGCGCGTCGCAATCGCTCCGGTCGCGCCAAACGCTTCGGCCGAACGTACGATCGTTCCAACATTTCCTGGATCCTGAATCGCGGTGAGCACGACGATCAGCGCGGCAGCGCCCGAAAACGCTCCGTCGCGACCGGGGGGTCCGTGCAGCGCATCCTCGAGCCCCCACAGGCGCTGTTGAAAAAGTGCGGCGACTCCTTGCGGCGTCTCGGTGCCTGAAACTCCCGCGAAAAGTTTGTCCGTCGTACGGAAAATCAGGCTTCGTGGAATTCCTGTTTCGCTCTTGCCCGCGACATCGAGCAAATGACCGAGGTCGCGTTCGCCCGCATCGCTTACGAGCAGCGCCTGCGCTTTGAGTCCCGAGGCGAGCGCATCCTCGACTGCTTTGCGCCCCTCGATCCCGATGGGATCGCCCTGGTCGGGACCGGTGCCTTGCAGCGCTGCGCGAAAAGCTTTCAGCCACTTATTCTCGCGGCTATGGATCGTATCGCTCGCCATTTTTCAGGAATCTCCGGATCAACCCGCGCCGCAGCGGGAACGCGCGTCTGTCGCCAAGCGTAACAAAGCGGGCAACTTGCGTAAACGGCGGCATAGGTGTTGCTTGCTTAAGTTACGCGCGGCTGCTATGTTAGCTTCGGCTTTCGTGTAGGCGTTTGGCGAAGCCCCGTTACGAGCGAACCTTTGGCCGCTGAAATCGTAAAAATTTCCCCAGAAAGTCCGCAACGCGCTCTGATCGACTACGCAGCCGGCTTCATCAAGCGCGGCGATGTTGTTGCGATCCCTACAGACACGTTTTACGGACTTTCCGCGGACCCGTTTAATCTGGCCGCGATCGAGCGCGTCTTCCAGATCAAGGGACGCCCGGAGAATCGCGCCCTGCCGATCCTGGTCGATTCGATCGACCAAGCCGTCGAGCTTGCCCGCGACATTCCCGATCCGTTCCTGAAGCTCGCGCACAAATTCTGGCCGGGCGCGCTGACAATGGTCGTCGAAGCCACCCACCGCCTGCCGCTCAAAGTCACCGGCAACAGCGGTCGCGTCGCGCTGCGCTGGGCCGACTCGCGCATCACTACCTCGTTGATCGGCGCCGTGGGTGGACCTGTTACCGGCACGAGTGCCAATCTTTCCGGACGCCCTTCCTGCAGCAACGCTTCAGCTCTTGCCGAACAGCTCGGCGACCGCCTGCCGCTCATTCTCGATTCTGGAGACACCAACGGCACTTTGGCCTCCACAATCGTCCGCATTGACGGTGACGGCTGGTCGATCGTCCGGGAAGGCGCTCTGCCCAACGCTACGATCGAAGCCGCCCTCAGCTAATTTTTTCGAAGGGGAAGTTCCTGCCGGACATTACGTGGG
>DATMLZ010000068.1:0-26869 GCA_035569955.1 Candidatus Acidiferrum sp. | reverse complement strand
CAAGAAGACCGCGGGCAAGCCTCCCATCGACTCGAGCCCGATGAAGGTTTTCCTGCGCGCAGGATTCGAGGCGGCCCCGCCTTCGGCTAGGGAGGCGATGGACAGCCGGCAGACGAACCCGCTACCCGATTTACGGTTTCGAAAGCAGGCCCGAGTTCATGGAGCAGCGCAACGCGCGTCTCCGCTGGCTGACGGTATGGGCGCTAGCGGCAGTATGGATGGTGGCGATACTCGCCCGCCTGACCTTCCTGCAACTATTCCAATACAGCGACTACCTGGCAAAAGCACAGCGGCAGCAGCAACGCGTCTTTGAAGTGAGCCCGATGCGCGGCACGATTTACGACCGCAAAGGGCGCGAGCTTGCTGTAAGCCTGCCGATGGATTCGATCTTCGCCGATCCGGCGGAAATTTCCGATCCGTCGATGGTGGCGCAGCTTCTTTCGCGAGCGCTCGACGCGCCCGCCGAAGATCTTGAAACAAAGATTCGCGCAGCGCACACGCCGGTGCGGCTGGGCAAGAAACTCTCACCCGAAACCGTTCAGCGGATCGACGACATGAATCTGCGTGGCGTGTTCTTTGAAAAAGAAAATCGCCGCGTCTATCCGCAGCACGAACTCGCCGCGCAAATTCTCGGCTACGTGGACGTGGATGAAAAAGGGATCGACGGCATTGAGAAGTCGCTCGATGACGTGATCCGCGGCGTTCCCGGGAAAATGATGGTGATGGCCGACGGCAAACGCCGCTCCTACGACCGTACCGGATCGAAGCCCGATCCGGGCGGCAGCGTGACGCTCACCATCGACGAGACGATCCAATATATCGCGGAAAAAGAGCTGGCCGCGGGAATCGACGAGACGCACGCGCGCCATGGAGCGGTGGTTGTGCAGGATCCAAACACGGGCGAGCTGCTCGCCGTGGCGAACTGGCCGACGTTTGATCCGAACGATGCAGGCAAATACTCGGACGACGACCGTAACGATCGCGCCGTAAATATCCCCTATGAGCCGGGGTCTGTGTTCAAGGTGCTCACGATGACGAGCGCCATTGAAAACCACGTGACGTCGCCGACCGAACTGATCGATTGCCAGATGGGGTCGATCCAGGTGGGCAGCCGGTTGATTCATGACCATCAGCGGTTTGGCGTAATCAGCGTGACCGACATTCTTGTGCATTCCAGCGATATTGGCGCGATCAAAATTGCTCTTCGCATTGGAGCGCCGCGCTTTCACGAGATGGTCCGCGATTTCGGGATCGGCCAGCTGACAGACATTCCCTTGCCTGGTGAGCGCCACGGACTGCTGCCCGCCGACAACCCGTGGTCGCTTAGCTCGCTGGCTTCGATTTCCATGGGGCAGGAAGTGAGCGTCACGCCGATTCAGATTGTGTCGGCGATTTCCGCTGTGGCGAACGGCGGCACCTATTACCGTCCGACGATCGTTCATGAGATTGAGTCAGACAAGTCTGTGCCGAATCTGCCGGGCCCTGATCCCCGCCGTGTAACCGACGAAGAAACTGCCGCGACTGTGCGAGGCATGATGGAGTCAGTAGTCCTGCGCGGAACCGGAATGCCGGCGCGGCTAGACGGCTACACGGCCGGTGGAAAATCGGGCACCGCACAAATGATCGATCCGCTGACGAAGCGTTATTCGCCGACAAACTACAACGCATCGTTCATCGGCCTTGCGCCGCTGAACAATCCGGTCGTGACCATCCTCGTCGTGCTGGATTCGCCCCAAGGCGGGCACATGGGCGGCGATGTGGCCGGGCCGATTTTCAAGCGCATCGCACAGCAGGTGCTGACTTACCTGGCCGTGCCGCATGACGTCCCCGCCGACTCCGGACCGGAGCAAGCGCAGAACGCCAAGAAAGCGCAGAAGGAATGGGCGCGGAAGAATCCGCAGCAAGAGGGAGATCAGGATGATCGCGCGCGATTTGACGCCGCCGTCGAGCGGCAGCCCGCGCGGACGGTCGCCTTGAGCGCCGATGCGCCCGTCGTTGTCCCGAATCTGGCCGGCAAAAGCGTTCGCGACGTGATCGAGGCCTGCTCTCGCCTGGGTCTGCAAGTGTCGCTGATCGGGGACGGCGTGGTGCTGCAGCAATATCCGGACGCGGGCGCGCAAATCGAGCCGGGCAGCCAGGTGACCGTGCGTTTCGGGAAGGCCGCCCAATTGCTCAAGACGTCTGCGCACGGAGCGGAGAATTGAGAGCAGCGGGAGTAGAAATCGATCCAGGCAGAGGGGAATTGGGCGCTACATCGGAAAAGACGATGACGCTAGGAGAGTTACTCAAGGGAGTTGAATTGGGAGCCGTCGACCGGCCTCCCGATTTTGACGTCACTTCGATCGCGTACGACAGCCGTCGCGTGAAGCCTGGCAGTCTGTTTTTTGCGTTGCAGGGAGAAAAACTGGACGGCGTCGAGTACGTTTCCGACGCCGTGAAACGCGGAGCGGTCGCTATTGCGAGCGAAACCCCTCGCCGCGCCTGGTTGAACAAAGAGACTGGCTGGGTCGAATTGCTTTCCGGCAGCGGCCGGAGGGGGCTGGCCAAGGCCGCCGCAAATTTCTACGGGCGTCCGGCGGATGCGCTGAAGTTGGTTGGAGTCACCGGCACGAACGGGAAGACGACCACGACCTTTGTTGTCGACGCGATTATTCGTGCGGCGGGATTTACCACCGGACTGATTGGCACGACCGGTTATCGCACACCGGCCGGCGCGCGGCCCGCATTGAACACCACGCCCGAATCGCTCGACTTGCAGCAGATGTTCGCCGAGATTCGCGATGCGGGCGGCTCCCATGCAACGCTTGAGGCGAGTTCGCACGCGCTGGCGATGGAGCGGCTTACCGGCTGCCATTTTGCCGTGGCGGTTTTCACCAACTTGACGCGCGACCATCTCGATTATCACAAGACCTTTGAGGAATATTTCGCTGCCAAGCGCCTCTTATTTGAAGGCACTGGTGCGGGGGCGCCGGACACAGGGGTCATCAATATCGACGATCCCTACGGTGCGCGCCTGGCCGGGCTCGCTCACAAGACGCTCACGTACGGATTGAAAGGCGCGCCGGATCTGACGGCGAAGAAATTCAACTTGAGTTTCAGCGGCGTGCAATTTACGGCTCAAACACCCGCCGGAAAAATCGAAGTCGATGCGCCGCTTGTGGGACGGATCAATGTTTACAACATCCTGGGGGCGATCGGTGCTGCGATCGCGCTCGACATTCCCAGCACGAAGATCGAACAAGGTCTGGCGAGCTTGCCGCAGGTGCCCGGACGCTTTGAACGGGTAGACGAGGGGCAGCCGTTCTTGGTCGTCGTTGATTACGCGCACACCGATGACGCGCTGCGCAATCTGATCTCGACGGCGCGCGAAATCAATCCAGGGGCGCGGATCATCACCCTTTTCGGCGCAGGCGGCGAACGCGATCGCGCGAAGCGTCCAATGATGGGAGAGGCGGCCGGTTCGCTTAGCGATCTGGTCGTGCTGACCAGCGACAATCCGCGAAGCGAAGATCCTCTGCTGATCATTAATGATGTTGCCGTCGGCCTGCAGAAAGCCAATGCGAATTACCGCGTCGAGCCGGATCGGGAAAAAGCCCTGGGCATCGCCATCGACCAAGCCCGCGCGGGCGACATTGTGCTGCTGGCGGGAAAAGGCCACGAGACCTATCAGGTGCTGCGCGATGGTCCGGTTGATTTCGACGATCGCGAAAAAGCCCGGGCGATACTGGAGCGAAAAGGGTTTGCGAGATCGAAACCTCGCGCCACGTAACGGCGCGGTGGAACGGCGGTTGCATTAACGTGTTGTGGCCACAACACGACGCGAGGTAAGCGGCGGACTGTGATACTCGGCTTGCGGGAGACGCGATGCGGTGGAACGTTGCGCAAGTGGCTGAATCCCTTGGTGTCCCGGCACCGGCCGGAATTGGCGGCGGCGTCCGGTTGGCCGGGGTGTCGATCGATTCCCGCACCGTCCGGCCCGGAGAATTGTTCTTCGCGATACGCGGACCGCGTCACGACGGACACGATCACGTGGCTGGAGCGCTTGCGTCGGGGGCCGGCGCCGCCGTGGTCGAACAAGATCGCCTGGCGGGTTTTGCCGCGGAAATTCGCGGCAGGCTCTTTACCGTCGATGACACTCTCGCGGCCTTGCAGCGCTTGGCCTCTGCCGCCTGCGCCATATGGCGCGCAGCAAAATCGGACCGCCGCATCGCGGGCGTGGCGGGCTCGGTGGGTAAAACGACCACCAAAGAAATTCTTGCGGCGCTGTTGCGCACGCGGTTCGGTGTCCTGAAAACGCAGGGCAATTTGAACAACGAGTACGGACTGCCATTGACGTTGCTCGGGTTGAGCGACGAGCATGACGCGGCGGTGGTGGAGCTGGGGATGTCGCATCGGGGGGAGCTGGCGCAGTTGACGCAAATCGCGCGGCCGGACGTGGGCCTGATCACGCGCGTGGCTGTGGAACACCTGGAGTTCTTTTCGTCGATTGAAGAGATTGCTCTGGCCGAGCGCGAACTGATCGAAAACCTTCCGTGGCCTCGGGCTACGGCTGTGCTCAACGCGGATGATGAGCGCGTGGCACGTTTTTCGGATGTGGCCCGCGGCCGGGTGATTCGCTACGGCACTGGGGCTGCGGCCGATTTTCGCGTCGAGGCGATTGAGGAGCGCGGCATTGAGGGCGCTGCTTTTGATTTTGTTTGGCCGGGCGGGCGCGCGCGGCTGGAATCATCGCTGATTGGTCGGCACAACGTAATGAACGCGCTCGCGGCTCTTGCGGCGGCAAGCCTTTGGGGAATCGGCGCGGAAGACGCAAAACGCGTTTTTCCGGAACTGCGGCCGGCGGACAAGCGCGGCGAGGTGGTCAGATACGAACAAGAGTTCACCGTGATCAACGATACCTACAACTCGAGCCCTACGGCGCTTGGTGAACTGGTCGCATTGCTCGCCAAGACGCCGGGGTATCGGCGAAAGATTCTGGCAGCGGGAGAGATGCGTGAGCTGGGTGACTCTTCTGCCAAATTACACCGCGAGTGCGGCCAGGCCGCGTTTGCGGCCGGCAGAATTGATTGGATATTCGGCGTGGCCGGCAACGCCAAGGAGTTTGTTGAAGGCGCGATTGCCGCGGGCTATCCGCGCGAACGCACGCGCTTTTTTGAGAACTCGCAAGAAGCGAGCGATTTCGTCCAGAGCTTCGTTTCGACCGGCGACTTGCTCCTGCTCAAGGGATCGCGCGGCGTGAAAATGGAAAAGATTCTCGAAGCGATCGACGCGAAGCACGCGAGAAAGGCCGGAGCGAGGAGCCCGGCGCGGGCGCACCAGAGCCACTGAAATGCTCTACTACCTTTTCTTCTTCGGACTGCGGTCGCATCTGAGTGCGCTCAATGTGTTTCGCTACATCACCGTGCGGACCGCGGTGGCGAGCGCGTCGGCGCTGCTGCTTTCGCTGCTGATGGGACCGTGGGTGATCGAACGGCTGCGCGCGATGCAGGTAAAGCAATACATCCGCGAGGAAGGTCCGAAAGGGCATCAGAAAAAAGCCGGCACGCCGACCATGGGCGGCGTGCTGATCGTGGCGTCGATCGTGATTCCCACATTGCTTTGGGCGGATCTGCGCAACCCGTATGTACTTCTGGCTACGGGAGCAACGGTCGCATTCGGCACGATCGGATTCATCGACGACTACAACAAAGTGGTGAGGAAGCGGAACCTTGGCCTCACGCCGCGCGCGAAATTTTCCTTGCAGGTGTTGACGTGTGTGGTGATCGGGATCGTGCTTGTCGGTTTGCAGGCGAGCGGAACGTATTCGACGCAGCTGAGCGTGCCGTTTTTCAAAAGGCTGCATCCGGATCTGGTGCTCGATTCGCTGCTCGGCCACAAATACATCTGGCCGTTCGCGTATCTGCCTTTTGTGATTTTTCTGGTGCTGGTGATCGTGGGTTGCTCGAACGCGGTGAATCTTACCGATGGCCTTGACGGACTGGCGATCGGTTGCGTTCTGGTGACCTCTGTTGCGCTCACCGTTCTGACCTATCTCTCAAGCAACGCGCGCTTCGCCGACTACCTGGAGATACAAAGAATTTCTGACGCCGGCGAGCTCGTGATTTTCTGCGGTTCGCTTGCCGGAGCTTCGCTCGGATTCCTCTGGTACAACGCCCATCCGGCGGAAATGTTCATGGGCGACGTGGGGTCCCTCGCCTTGGGGGGTGCGATCGGCACTGTGGCGGTCGCAATCAAGCAGGAGATTTTGCTGCTTTCGATCGGCGGCATTTTCGTGGTCGAGGCGGTTTCGGTGATTTTGCAGGTCGGCTCGTTCAAGTTGACCGGCAAGCGAATTTTCCGCATGGCTCCGCTGCATCACCATTTCGAGCTGGGCGGCTGGAGCGAATCGAAAATCATCGTGCGCTTTTGGATTCTGGCGCTGGTGTTCGCACTTTTTGCGTTGACGACCCTGAAGTTGAGGTGAGCGGCCGTGAAACCCGCGTTTGATTTGCAGGGGAAGCGCGTGCTGGTCGTTGGACTGGCGCGGACCGGTGTCGCCGCTTCGCTGTTTTGCGCGGGGCGCGGCGCTCAAGTCACTGCCACCGACCAGAAGCCCGAATCAGAGCTCGCGGGAGCCGCCGAGCAATTGCGCGCAGCCGGAGTGGCGCTTGCGGTGGCCGGATATGACCAAGTGAGCTTGGCTGAGCAGGATTTGCTGATCGTTAGCCCCGGTGTGCCGGCCAACGCGCCGTTGCTCGAGGAGGCACGCAAGCTCGGCATTCCCGTCTGGAGTGAGATCGAGCTCGCGTGGCGATTCCTGCGCGGCAAGCTCGTGGCGATTAGCGGGTCGAATGGCAAGACAACCACAACGTCTCTTGTGGCACACATTCTTAAGACCGCCGATATTCCCACGCTCGTCGGAGGGAATATCGGCACGCCGCTGCTTTCGCTTGTGAATCAATCAAACGATCGAACCGTGACCGTCGCCGAAATCAGCAGCTTTCAGCTGGAAACGATCGACGCGTTCCACCCGGAGATCGGTGTGCTGCTCAATTTGACGCCGGATCATCTTGACCGGCACGCGTCATTTGAGGATTACGCGAACGCGAAGCTGCGCATGTTTGAAAACCAACACGATCGCGACGCCGCGATTCTGAATGCGGATGATCCTGAGGTGACGCGACGGATGCCGAGCGGGCCGCGCGTCTACTGGTTCAGCCGCAAGAAGCGCGTCGTCGAGGGCGCATTTATTTTCGAGGAGTCTATCGTTTTCCGCTCGGACGGCGACGAAACCGAGTTGCTGCGCCGCGCCGATATCGGCCTGCGCGGGGATCACAACGTCGAGAACGTTTTGGCGGCAAGCGCTGCAGCTTTTCTTGTCGGTGCACCGATGGCGGCGATTGCCGAAGGTGTAAAAAGCTTCCCCGGGGTCGAGCATCGACTGGAATTCGTTGCGAATATCGCTGGCGTCTCGTTCTACAACGATTCGAAAGCGACCAATGTGGATGCGGCGCTCAAGGCTCTTGAAGCCTTTCCCGTTCCGCAGACCGGTACCGACTCGGGCCGTCTACTCGTGATTCTCGGGGGAAAAGACAAGGGCAGTCCGTACACGCCGCTGCGCGAACCGCTTGCCGAGCGCGCTCGCGTCGCGGTGCTGATTGGCGCGGCCAGTGAAAAAATCGCGGGCGATCTTGCCGGAGCGATTCCGCTCGAACGCGCCGGGACGCTCGAACGCGCCGTGCAGTTCGCCGCGCAACACGCAAAGTCCGGCGACACAGTGCTGCTTGCGCCGGCCTGCTCGAGTTTCGACCAGTTTGACAATTACGAGCAGCGCGGGCGCATTTTCAAGGAACTGGTCGCGAAACTGCCGGGCGCGGTACGGCAGATCGCACCCGCCCCGGCGACGCATGGATAGTTGAGAGACAGGTCCAAATGCCACGCAGCCTCCAACCTGATCGACGGCTCTTTGGAACGACACTCGCGCTCTGCTTGATCGGCGCCGTGATGGTCTTTAGCGCGTCGGCCATCACATCACGTGATGAGCATGGCAGCGCATATTTCTTCCTGCTGCGACAGCTGCTGTGGCTCGCCCTGGGAGTCGGCGGCATGTTCGCGCTGATGCATTTCGACTATCGCAAGCTGCGCCAGCCGAAGGTGATCTTTACGGCGATGTCGGTAACAGTCGTGATGTTGATCGCGGTGTTTTTTCTCGATCGTTCACACCAGACGCATCGCTGGATTCGCCTCGGCTCGCTGAGTTTGCAGCCTTCCGAGATCGCCAAACTTGCCCTCATCGTTTTTCTCGCGTGGTTTCTTGAGATCCGCACCACGCCGCAGGGCTTCGGCGTCAACAATTTGCGCCGCACGCTTCTTCCGGCTCTAGGCACCGTCCTTTTCATCGTGGTGCTTGTTTACAAGGAGCCGGATATGGGCACGGCATGCATGATTTTCTTCGTCGCGGCCGTGATGCTCTTCGTGGCCGGCCTCTCGTTCCGCTATATCGGTATCGCCGCGGTGGCGGCGCTTCCCGTCGTTTATCTCGCGGTAGCCGGCAGTGCATATCGCCTCGAGCGCGTGAAGACTTTCTTCTCGCCCGGGGCCGACCCTCAGGGCCACGGCTTCCAGCTTTTGCAGTCGCTCATCGCGATCGGTTCGGGCGGATTCAGCGGCGTCGGCCTGATGGAGAGTCGCCAGAAACTTTTCTTTTTGCCAGAGGCGCATACCGACTTCATTTTTTCGGTGATCGCAGAAGAACTGGGCTACATCGGTGCGGTGATCGTCCTCGCGCTTTTTGCCCTCTATGGATGGCGCGCGCTCGTCGCCGCGATGAAGGCACCGGACGACTTCGGCCGTTATCTTGGCAGCGGCATCGCGACGATGGTCGTCGGCCAGGCGCTGATCAACCTGAGCGTCGTTCTTGGTCTTGTGCCCACAAAGGGGATTCCGCTTCCGTTCGTCAGTTACGGCGGCTCGAATTTGATCGGAATGCTTTTGGCAACGGGCGTGCTTCTGAATATCAGTCAGCACGCGGATGAAACGTGAGTGCGAGCACGGCCGGCACGAAGACTCTGCTGATTGCGGGCGGAGGAACTGGCGGCCATGTTTTTCCGGCCATCGCCATCGCGAAAGAGTGGCTCGCGCGTGCGAACGGCGGCGAGATTGAAAGGCGGGTTGTGCTTGTTGGAACCGAACGCGGACTGGAAGCGCGGCTCGTGCCGCAAGCGGGACTGCCGCTTGAGTTCATTCGCGTCGCCGGGCTGAAAGGAATCAGCGGCGCGAAGTTCTATCGCAACGCCGCTGAGCTTCCGCTGGGTCTCTGGGACTCGGAAAAAATCGTCCGGCGCCATCGCTTCAGCGTGGCCTTTGGAGTGGGAGGTTACGCGTCTGGACCGATGATGCTGGTCGCCGCGATGCATCGCGTTCCGACGGTGGTTTACGAGCCAAACGCCGAAGCGGGATTTGCCAACCGGATGCTCTTCCGCTTTGCGACGCGAGTTGTGGTGAGCTACCAGAATCTGGCGACGCGAATCGGCGCCAAGGCCGTGGTCACCGGTTGCCCAATCCGCAAGGAATTCTTCGCGATTCGGCCTAAGGAACACCGGCAGCCGTTCACGATCTTCATTACCGGCGGGAGTCGGGGCGCTTCACCCATCAATCAGGCGATGATCGGCGCGCTTGATCTGCTTTCTTTCAAGAAGGACCAGCTTTTCGTGGTGCATCAGACCGGGGAACGCGACTATAATGCTGTTCGCGCGGCCTATGAGAGTCGTGAATTTCACGCGGAGGTCCTACCCTTCATCGAGAACATGGCGGAGCGCTTTGCCCAGGCGGACTTGATCGTCTGCCGTTCGGGCGCAACGACGGTGGCCGAAGTCGCAGCTGCCGGACGCGTCGCCATCTTCATCCCCTTCGGCGCTTCCACCGATGCCCACCAGGCGCGCAACGCCGAAGCCATGCAGCAAGCGGGAGCCGCGAGTCTGATCCTGCAAAGCGATCTGACTCCTCAGCGCCTGACCAACGAAATCTTTTCACTCCTGGACCAGCCCCGGAGAATTGCAGAGATGGAAGATCGCGCGCGTTCGCTTGCGAAACCACGCGCGATTGAAGACATCGTCGATCTGCTCGACGGTCTTCCGGGAGCACGGTCATGAGCGTCACGTTCCGGAATTTTCAGCGCGTTCACCTGGTCGGCATCGGCGGCAGCGGCATGAGCGGCATCGCCGAGGTGCTGCTCTCGAGCGGTTACGCAGTTTCCGGCTCCGATTTGAAGTCAACTCCAGTTACCGAACGTCTCCTCCATCAGGGCGCGACGATTTACGAAGGGCATCGCGCGGAAAACGTACACGGCGCGCAGGTTGTGGTCGTTTCGTCCGCAGTACCCGCAAGCAACGTCGAGCTAGTTGAGGCACACAAGCACAAGATTCCCGTGATCCCGCGCGCCGAAATGCTGGCCGAGCTGATGCGCTTGAAAAACGGCATCGCTGTCGCGGGAGCCCACGGCAAGACAACGACGACCTCAATGGTCGCCGCTGTGCTGGCAGCGGCTGGGCTTGATCCCACATTCGTAGTCGGCGGACGCGTGAACCATGCGGGTGTGAACGCTCAGGTTGGCAAGGGTGAATTCATCGTAGTCGAGGCGGATGAAAGCGATCGGTCGTTCCTGCTGCTCGCTCCGGTGATCGCCGTGACCACCACGATCGATCGTGAGCATCTCGACCAATACAGCTCGCTCGAAGAGATCCAACAGGTCTTCACCCAGTTCGCCAATCACGTGCCGTTTTACGGGAGCGCGGTTCTTTGCCTCGACGAGCCGAACGTGCAGGCGATCATTCCCGGGATCAAGCGGCCGGTCGTCACGTACGGCACGTCAAGCCAAGCGGATCTGGTGATCTCCGACGTCAAGCTTAACGGTCTTTCGAGCGAATTCCGGCTCACGTATCGCGGTGATGATCTCGGTATTTTCCGTCTGCCCTCTCCTCCGGGAATTCACAACGTGCGCAACGCGGCGGCCGCGGCGGCCGTGGCGCTTTCGCTCAATGTGCCGGCGGAGCTGATTCGCGCGGGCCTTGCGAAATTTGGCGGTGTGGGGCGGCGGTTTGAGATTCGCGGAAAATTCAACGGCGTTACATTGGTTGATGACTACGGCCATCATCCGGCTGAAATCCGCGCCACGCTCGAAGCGGCGCGCGGCTGCGGTTTCAAGCGGCTGCTGGTTCTCTTTCAGCCGCACCGCTACACGCGTACAAAGGCGCTTTGGGACGACTTCTGCCGTTCCTTTAACGAAGCAGACGTGCTGGTGCTCACCGAGATCTATGCGGCTGGCGAGGAGCACATCGAAGGCATCACCGGCGAAAGGCTCTCGGAAGCGGTAAGTGCTGCCGGTCACAAGAACGTGGTCTATTGCAGCACGATGCAGTCCGGCATGGATTTCATGCTGCGTGAATCGCGGCCCGGCGATGCGATTCTCACGATTGGCGCCGGGAGCATCGGCCGCGTCCCGGAGACGCTGGCGATGCTGCTCGAATCGAAGATATCGACGTCCCTTTATGCGGATTGAGAAGGAACTCGCGGAAAAGTTGAAAGCGCTCGGCGTGGAACTGCGCCAGGGCGTGTCTCTTGCCGACCTCACGTCGCTCGGCATCGGCGGCACGACCGACCAGCTTCTGCTGCGCCGCTTCGAAACGATTCCCGAAACGATACGCCTGCTGAAAGACGCGGGCGTGCCTCATCGATTTCTCGGCGGCGGCACGAACCTGCTCGTCATGGACGGCGAGCTGCCGTTCGTCGTGCTCCATCTGCCCACGACGCAACCCGGCATGCGCGTCGAAGGCAGCGCCGCTTACGTGGACGCCGCAGCCGACCTTGGCGGGATGGTCACCTTCTGCGCCAAGCGCGACTTGGGCGGCATGGAGGGTCTGATCGGCGTGCCAGGCAGTATTGGCGGGGCTCTGCGGATGAACGCGGGTGCCTATGGCACCCAGATTGGCCCCCACGTCCGGGAGGTCGAGCTTTACCGGGAATCCACAGGCCAGATAGAAATCCTCAGAGGAGACGATATTCGTTTCGATTATCGTCACACTTCTTTCGCGCCTGGAGATATCATGTTGCGCGTGAAGCTTGAGCTCCCCTCCAAGCCTTACAAAGAAATTATCGCCGGCATCCGCGTCTGCAACGAAAAGCGCCGCTCGAGCCAACCACTGAATCAAAAAAGCGCGGGATGCATTTTCAAGAATCCTCAGGGCGGTTCCGCTGGCCGCATGATCGATGAACTCGGCCTCAAGGGACATCGCGTGGGTGATGCCATGGTGAGCGATCGCCACGCCAATTTTTTCGTGAACACCGGCACTGCCAGCTCTGCGGACATGATGAAACTGATCGACCACGTGCGCGAGCGCGTGCGCGCGGCATTCGGCGTGGACCTTGAGAACGAGGTGATCTTCTGGCGAAACTAAGAGTGATCGAGCCGGAGGCTTATCCCCAGGAAGTCCTGGCGGACGAGGAGCCGAAGTATCTTCGGCGGCAGAAGCCGCTCGAGATCAAGCGGCGCAAGTTCGGCAGGAAGACCTGGAAGACGTGGCTTCGTGTCGCTCTTTGGACCGGCGCAGGAGTTGCCGGTGCAGGTTGCGCGTACTTTTGCGGACAGTTCCTGCTTGCCTCGCCCGAGATGTTGCTCAACCATCCTGATCAGGTGCACATTAAAAACAATCATTACGTCGATCCGGCCGCCATCGTCGAGGTGTTTGCGGCCGACCGCGGGCACAGCGTGCTTCGTATTCCGCTCGACGAGCGGCGTCATCAGCTCGAAACGATTCCGTGGATCGAACAGGCCACCGTGCGCCGTGCGTTGCCAAACACTCTGCAAATCGAAATCACCGAGCGCACACCGATCGCGTTTTTGCGCGAAGGCAGCACGCTTTCGCTTATCGATATTCACGGCGTGATTCTCGATCGGCCCCTGCACGAGGATTTTCATTTTCCGGTGATCACCGGCATTCGGCCGGATATGCCAATCGACGACCGCGAAGCGCGCATGCACCTTTTTGCGGGTTTCATGCAGGGGGTTGAATCGGCGCGCGCCGGCTCGGCCGATCAGGTGAGCGAAGTGGACGTCTCGGACGATCACGACCTGCGCGCCACGCTCGTCGGCTTGCAGTCCGGAATCGTCGATAGCGCGACGGGGGTGATGTCGGCCGCCCCTGTGACCGTTCATTTTGGCGACAGCGATTTTCAAGCCAAGTATCAGACGCTGCTCGAGAAGATCGCCGAAGTTCGCGCGAAGACGGGACCGCTTGAATCGATCGATATGCGTTTTGATGGCGAGATCGTCGCCGACCCGGATACCGCCGCGGCGGCGCCGGTTCACACGGTGCAGAAACCGCCTGCAGCCAAGGCGCCTGTACGCGCGGCACGTCATGCGCACTAAAAGAAACCAGGAGCAAACGGTTTGACCAAGAAGGAACGCCACATTGTTGCGCTGGACATCGGCAGTACGAAAACTTGCGCCCTTATCGGCGAGCAGGACGAAGACGGCGGCGTGAAGTTTGCCGCGCTGGGCGCCGCTGAATCGAAGGGTTGGCGAAAAGGTCAGATCGTAAATCTCGATCTTGCTGTGAGCTCGATTCGCCGCGCGGTCGAGGAGGCCGAAACGATCGTCGGAGTGCCGGTCGAATCGGCGAGCGTCGGAGTCGCGGGAAGCCACGTGCGGGGCATCAACAGTCGCGGCGGAGTGACCGTGGCCACGCGCCCGCGCGATATTCAGCGCGACGACGTTCGCCGCGCGATTGAAGCCGCGCGAGGCATCACGCTTCCGGAAGATCGTGAAGTCCTGCACGTGTTGCCGCAAGAGTTTTATCTCGATGGCCACGATTCGATTCGCGATGCAATCGGCATGGTTGGCCAGCGGCTTGAAGCCAACGTGCATATTGTTACGGCGTCCGGTACAGCGACGCAGAATATTGTGACGGCCGTGAATCGTGCGGGCGTGCGCGTCGACGACACGGTGCTCGAACCTTTCGCATCCGCCGAATCGTGCCTCACGCAGGATGAGCGTGAGCTTGGGTGTTGCTTGCTCGACGTGGGCGGCGGTACGACCGAGTTGATCGCATATTCGGGTGGCGTCGTGCGGCATACGGCCGCTATTCCCGTTGGCGGCGATCATTTCACCAACGATCTCGCCGTCGGTTTGCGTACGCCGATTCCGGAAGCTGAAAAGTTGAAGCGCGAGCACGCTTGCGTCTTGCGCGGTCTGGTGCCGGAAGATCGCGCGATCGAAATCGCCAGCGTCGGCGACAGACCGCCGCGCACCGTCTTCGCACGCATGTTGGCCGAAATCGTCGAGCCACGCGCGCAGGAATTTCTGATGCTGATCCGCGATGAACTTCGCCGCGGCGGCGTCGAGTCGCAAGTCCCGGCAGGGATCGTTTTGACCGGCGGTGGGGCGCATCTGCGCGGCCTGCCCGAACTGGCGGAGAAAGTCTTCAATCTGCCGGTGCGCATCGCCGCGCCGCGCGGTCTTGCGGGGATGAGCGAACAAGTTTCCCAGCCCGAGTATTCAACGGCCGTCGGATTGGTGCTTTACGGGGCGCGAACCAGGCGCGTCGCGGGGAGCCGTCCGTCCGGCTGGGTAGGAAAACTGAAGAGCATGTTTGCGGGGGCGTGATCTTTAGAAATTATCAGCGGTCCGGGGAGGGCGCATGACGCCAAAAGAGTCGAGCATTCGGGTATCACTCGCGGAAGAATTTCAAAACGGCGCCAAGATCAAGGTCATTGGCGTGGGTGGGGGCGGCTGCAACGCTGTCAACCGCATGATCCGCGCCAAAGTGGAAGGCGTTGAGTTCATTGCCGCCAACACGGATTTGCAGGCGCTCAAGCTTTCACAGGCGCCGGTGAAGCTGCAGTTGGGCGCGAAGCTCACCAAAGGTCTCGGCGCAGGCGCGAACCCAGAAGTTGGCCGCAAAGCCGCGCTCGAGGATACGGAGAAAATTCTCGAGGCGCTCGACGGCGCCGACATGGTGTTCGTAACCACGGGCCTTGGCGGAGGCACGGGCAGCGGAGCTGCGCCGGTCGTCGCGAATCTCGCGAGCGAACTGGGCGCGCTGACGGTCGCCGTCGCGACCAAGCCTTTCGCCTTTGAAGGCAAACGCCGCATGCAGCAATCCGAACATGCTCTCGCTGAACTGATCGGCTGCGTCGACACCGTGATCGTGATCCCCAACGAGCGCTTGATGGACACGGTCGAACACGGCACGAGCTTTTTCGAAGCGTTTCGCATTGCCGACGACATCCTGCGCCAGGCCGTGCAGGGCATTTCGGACATCATCACGATCCCCGGCATCATCAACCGCGACTTTGCGGATGTGAAAACCATCATGTCGGGCATGGGCTTCGCGGTGATGGGTACCGCCGTCGCTTCTGGGTCAAATCGCGCTGTCGACGCGGCCAATCGCGCCATCAACAGCCCGCTGCTCGAAGACAATTGCATTCAGGGCGCGCAGGGCATCCTGATCAACATCACCGGCTCAAGCACGCTTTCGTTACAGGAAGTTCACGAGGCTTCTTCGATCATTCAGAAGGCCGCTCACGAAAATGCGAACATAATCTTCGGGGCTGTAATGGACGATGCAATGAAGGAGTCGGTGAAGATCACCGTGATCGCCGCTGGATTCCGCGAAGTTTCGGGCAAAAAGAGCCACACCCGTCCTTCGTATCTGCCGAAAACATGGAAGGCGGGACGCGAGCAGGACTCCGAGCCCGAAGTCCGGGCCGTTCCAGAGGGCCGCGTCGCGCCTGAACCGAGCATCGTGCAGCAGGTCGCGCGAAACGTTACCGAGGTCATTCACGAAATTCCGGCGGACGATCTGGACGTTCCGACGTTCCTTCGCCGCCAGGCTCAAAAGGCCTAAACTGTTGTTCCGCTGAGGGGCGCAGAATCAGAATGCGCCCCTTTTGCTTCCCGCTTGGCTAAACGCGTTCGAATTCGCCGCGCTGTCTTTTCTTCGCTGGTCGCACAGGCTCGCAAGAATCCCGACGTTGAAATTTGCGGGCTGCTCTCGGGGCGCAACGGCGAAATTATCGAAATCTTTCCTGCAGCGAACGCGGCCGAAAAGCCAGCCGTCTCTTATGAGATCGGTCCGCGCGAGCTCTTCCAGTCCATGCGGATGCTCCGCCGAGGAAAGCTCGAACTGATGGGAATCTACCATTCCCATCCACGCACCGCGAACGAGCCCTCACCGACCGACATTTCGATGGCGTTTTATCCCGATGTCGCGTATTTCATCGCTTCGCCGTGCGAGGATGCCGAGCGGCCCGTGCGCGCTTTCACGATTCGTGACGGCGTTGCGGATGAATTGGAAGTGGAAATAATCGAATAGGGATTAGTTGGGAACTTTCAAGACGATTGCCGTGATGTCGTCATGCCGGTTGCGAGCGCCACTCGAAAATCGTTGGGCTTCTTCGAAAAGACGTTCGAGCGCTTCTTCGGCGGACCTTCCAAGAGAGCTCTTCCAAATTTCCGCAAGCCGGTCCCAGCTGAAGTCGTTGTCGCGCCGGTCGCGCAATTCGGTCAATCCGTCTGTGGCGAAAAGAACGGCATCGCCCGGAGCAAGCTGCACGCGGTGGCATTCGTAGGAGCTTCCTCCAAATAATCCCGAAGGCAGGCCGCCGTGCCCGAGCTGTTTGCATTGATCACCGGACGCGAGCAATGGATAGGGCAGGCCAGCGTTGGAAAATGTAAGTTCGCGAGTCGCAGGATCGAAGACAGCATAGACGGTGGCGGCGTAGCGCCCCATCACCGGGCGGACGAGCAAGCGTTTGTTGAGCATCGCGAGGACCGAGCCGGTATCGGTGCCGGTCTTGTGCGTGCCGCGCAGCGTGCCCATCACGAGTGTCGCGTACATTGCGGCGGAGAGACCCTTGCCGACCACGTCGCCGATGTATATGCCCACGTGGCCGTTGGGAAGTTCGAAGAAATCAGCAAAGTCACCACCTACACCGGCGAAAGGCTCAAAGCGGTATGCGACCTCGGCGGCGCGGGTGATCAGCGCGCCTTCAGGCAGCAGCGAAAGCTGGATCTGGCGAGCCTCTTCGCGTTCCAGATCGCTCAGGGTCGTGGAGATACTTTCGATCGTTGCGTTTGGGCTCATCGAAGTGGTCCGAGCTTCCCGGAAAGGGAATCGGATGTCCCTGGCAAAAAGGTTAGCACGGGGAGGGAAGCGGCCGCGGGGAGTGTACCGCAAGGGTACATCCACCGGGGCGGGATGCAGAACCTAGCGGGCGAAGGCCGCTTCGTCGCCTCGCCGCCGCGAATAGAGCGGGAACTTTGACGCCAATTCCTCGACTCGCAGGCGTACGCGGCGCTCGGTGGCTTCGTCGCCGATGTTTTTCAGGACTTCGGCAATCCAGCCGGCGATCAGCTCCATTTCCGGTTCGCGCATTCCGCGGGTGGTCACCGCTGGAGTGCCCGCGCGAATTCCGCCCGCTTTCATCGGCGGCAGAGGATCGAACGGGATCGAATTCTTGTTGATCGTGATTCCGGCGCGGTCAAACGCCGGCTGGACAACATTCCCGACCAGGCCGTGCGAATGAATCTCGACAAGGAAGAGATGATTGTCCGTACCTCCGCTGACGATGCGGAAGCCGCGTTTTGCGACAGCGGCCGCCAGCGCTTTGGCGTTCGCTATGACCTGCTTTTGATACTCGCGGAAGCTCGGCTCGAGCGCCTCCTTGAAGCAGACGGCCTTAGCCGCGATCACATGCATCAGTGGGCCACCCTGCACACCGGGGAAGAGGGCGCGATCGATGTCTTTGGCGTATTGTTCGCGGCAGAGAATCATGCCGCCGCGCGGACCGCGCAGCGTCTTGTGGGTGGTAGTGGTCACGATGTCCGCGTGCGGCACCGGATTCGGATGAAGGCCCGCAGCGACGAGGCCGGCGATGTGCGCCATGTCGACGAAGAGCATCGCGCCAACCGCTTTCGCGATCTTGGCCATGCGTTCGAAGTTGATGATGCGGGAATAAGCGCTGGCTCCGACGACGATCATTCTCGGCTTGTGCTCTTCGGCGAGTCGCGCGAGTTCATCGTAGTCGATCGTTTCGGTATCTTTCGTCACGCCATAGGCGACAAATTTGTAGGTCATACCCGAGAAATTCAGCGGGTGGCCGTGGGTGAGGTGGCCGCCGTGCGCGAGGCTCATGCCAAGAACCGTATCGCCCGGCTTGAGTGTCGCCAGATAAACGGCCATGTTCGCCTGCGCTCCCGAGTGGGGCTGCACGTTGGCGTGGTCGGCGCCGAAAAGCTCCTTCGCGCGATTGATCGCGAGCTGCTCGGCTTGATTGACGAACTCGCAGCCCCCGTAATAGCGCTTTTCGCCGTAACCTTCGGCGTATTTATTGGCCATGACCGAGCCCATCGCTTCGAGCACCGCTTCGCTGACGAAATTTTCCGAGGGGATCAGCTCGATACCGTTCGATTGGCGATTCAGTTCCCGGGCAATTGTTCCCGCGATTTCCGGATCCGATTCGGCAAGCGACCGTGCGATGCGCTTTGATTCTGGCGTCTCATTTTTCATAGAAAGCAATTCTATCAGACCGACCAACACATGAAACAGCGCCGATCGGAAAAGAAGAGATCGATGGGAGCGAGGGGTCGAGCGGCGGGTCGAAAAATTGGAATGTCGATTAGGAATTCCACAGGTTGCGGACCTGGCTTTACATCCTTTCTTCCATTCACCCCGGAGGAATAGATAGACGGCCACGAACACATGGCCAAGGTTCAGTACTCGGGTCGCCTGACGTTCAGCGTCAGTTGCTCACCCCGACGACTTCTCGGATGCATGCGCGGTTCTCCGCGATGTTGAGCGTGAAATCGGCAACGTTGGCGCGCGAGATCTGGAAGCCCATCGTTGGAAGATGGCTTACGCGCGTCCGATATTTTCCCGTGAGCGGCTTGTCGTTGAGCCGGGGCGGGCGGACGATGGTCCAATCAAGATCGCTGGTACGAACAATTCGCTCCATTTCCGTTGCATCAACCACCAGTTTTCCGAAGAACATGCGTCCCAGGAGATTCGCGGGCGGGAGAATCGCGTCTTTAAACAGAAATGCCGAAGAAACGATGATGGCGCGGCGAACCCTGCTTTGCTGAGCGGCGATCGTCAGCGAGGAGGCAAAGCGTGTCAACAGATCCGATTCGGCTTTCGCGATTGGAGGACGCGGGCCGAAGCCGGAAGCAATTGCGTCGTGACCTGCAAGAACGGTAGCGAGCCGGGAGGGATCGAGAACATCTCCCTGAATGATCTTCGCCCGATTCGAAAATGAATTGAGCGGTTCTGGCCTCCGGACCAATGCAGTGACTTGGTGGCCACGTTCAATCGATTGCCTGACAAGTTCGAGCCCGATTCCGCCTGTGGCGCCCAGGATTACGAGTTTCATTTTGTCCCCTCACTTAGATGACGTAGCGGGGGCGCGATTTGTGACAGATGGGCATAGAGGACCGATTCGCTGAAAGCAGCGGCGAATCTCCCGGAAAAGTGATACACATTTGCTGCGAAGAACTTGCGGGAGGGAATGGCTATGAAGAGATTCAGTTTTGCTGTGGTGCTCGCGGCGTTTGCGTTGGCGCCCCTCGCAGTTGGCGCGCAGCAGGGTGCGTCGGTGCCGGAAATCCAGTTTCGCTCGGTGGCAGATTTTCTGAAACCACCGCCCGACGTCTATTTTGGCGAGGTGGCGGGCGTGGCGGTGAACTCGAAGGGAGACGTGTTCGTGTTTTCGCGGGGGAACACAGCGGGCGCGGCCTACGGCGCCGCGGCAGCGCAGCTGCTTGAATTCGGGCCAGACGGGCGTTTCATTCGCGAGATTGGACACAACCTCTACGCGTGGGCCTTCGCACATTCGGTGAAGATCGACAAGAGCGACAACATTTGGGTGGCGGACAAAGGCTCGGACATGGTGGTCGAATTCAATCCGGCCGGCCGCGTGATGATGGTTTTTGGGCGCAAACAGGAGGCGTCCGACGAAGGCACGGGACCCCTGAAGCATCCGAGGCCGCCGCTCCCGGCCGTAGACGGAATGTTTCGCCAGGTGACCGACATGGCCTGGGACGCAGCGGGCAACACCTACATCAGCGACGGCTACATCAACTCGCGCGTGGCAAAAGTGGACAAGGACGGGAACTGGATCAAATCGTGGGGCGAACCGGGAAACGGCCCTGGTCAGTTCAATGTGCCGCACAGCATCGCCCTGGATGCGAAGGGGAATGTTTACGTTGCCGATCGCGGTAACCGCCGCATACAAGTATTCGACGGCGATGGAAAATTCCTGCGACAGATCACGATTGACGTGCCCGCGCCGGCCGATGCGCGTCCGGCAATCGGAAACAAGCCGAGCGACACAGGGGGAACGATGGCTCCCGGCGCACCGTGGGCGATCTGCATCACGCCGGGTCCGAATCAATATTTGTATTCGTCAGATGCGTTCCCGGGGCGCATTTACAAGTTGAATCTCGATGGAAAAGTTCTGGGATGGCTGGGACAGTCCGGCAAGCAGTTGAAGCAATTTGGATGGATTCATCAGATCGCGTGTCCGGCGGAGAACGAATTGTACGTGGCGGAGCTGCTCAACTGGCGCGTCCAGAAGTTGATTCTGGAGCCGACCAAGTAGAACGCTTGGCAGTTGCTGTCAGCGTCAGTCCAGATCCAGCATGAATGTCGCATACGCGGCGAACAGGAAGGCCGCCGCCCAAATGGGCATGAGCCATCTCCATTTGCCCTTTCCAAGAACGCTCAGGATGAGGCTGGCGATTAGCGCGTAGAAGGCGATTGGTCCCGCGATCTTCCAGATGCCAACGGCTGGCATCAGGCCGTGCGGGCTTCCACCGTTGTAAAACCAGGAAGAAAAGAAAATCAATTCCAGCACTGTGGCGCAGCCGGCAGCCGCCAACGCTGCGTCGCCCAGATATTGTCTCCAGCCAGCAATCGCTTTCTCGTTTGCGATCGCGCGGTGCCAGGCAAGCCAAAGCAACCAGGATGGAAGAACGAAGAGCGCGGCCGCGACCACGAACAAGAGGCGTCACCTCCGGGAAAAAAGTAAGGGCGGGTCTGCAAGACCCGCCCGTTTGGAAAAGCGGTCGCTAGTTGGATGCGCTGGCGGCCTTTCGCACCTGCTCGTCTTCGTAGCTGGGACCGTAGATCGAGGGCACTTTGCCGCCGGCGGCGCGCAGGTGAGCGGAAAGCTGGCCGCGGTGGTGGATCGAATGGCAGACGGCCATATTGACGTAGAGGACCGCTGGCATCTGCATGAAGCCCCCGAAATCCACGATGCGTGAGGCCTGATCGGCCGGGAGAGCCTTCAGTTCAGGGAGCAATTCATTCAACTTTGTGCCGTACCACGCCGCGACGTCGGAAGGCGTTTGCGCCGAATCGGGAACACCCGCGCTGAAATCGAATGTCCCCGTGATGGCGCCCCTGAGAATCGCGAGCTCGCTGCTGGCGAGGTGCTTGGCAAGCCCGAGCGAGCTCATCGAGACAGGGTCAGGCTTGTATTCCGGGTTATCGGGCGGGATGGCTTGTATCACGCGTTGCGTGGTTTTGGCCTCGTTTTCAAGGTTCATGATGGCCAGCTGTTGCACGATCTGGACCTGCTCGGGCGTCATTTGCATCGTTGTGGTCTCCTTGCCAGCAATACGTTCGAGGGCCGCCGGAGTCGTCCGGCGCCTTGTTGCGGGGATGCCGCCTTTCGGCGGCGACTTAGCCTAGTGCAGCGGGGGCCATCTTTCAAGTCAAAGGAATGTGAAAAGGCATTCATGCGCCTGGCCTGCGGAGAGAAAGAAAAGGCAAAAGCAGATTCTTCACCGTGCGAGGCAGGCGCGCGGTTCGGGACGACAATGCCTGGCAGGACCGGGCTCAGGCGCGAGTGGCTTTGACTTGGGGAGCGGGTTGGCATACCTTTTGGGGACTGAGAGGCGACTGTGAGCTTGCGCGATATTGTGGAGAAATATCTGGCTGCGTCGGGGGGCTATGGAAAGACCGTAGCGCTCTCGTCGCTCGGGCTATCGCGGGCTGAAGCGGAGAAGGCGTTCGACATTCTCGACGAGGATTACAACATCAGCCGCTACTTCCATTTTCAGTGCGCTGCCGGCGCCAACTTTACGATCAACGGGTTTCCACAGACGCATCTTTCCATCGATCCGGATATTCAGTCCATCCTTTGATTGAGGGCTAGCAATGCCGAAGAAAAAGTCAGCGCAAGGGAAAGTGTCGTCCGAGCAGCTTGCAGCAGTGATTTTGGAGCAATGGAAGGTCGAAGTGCCGGGCAATTATCTGAAGCGCATCACCGAATCGCTCGGGCTTCTTTCAGATGAGGAGGTCTGGTGGCGTGCGAACGACGCTTCAAACAGCGTCGGCAACCTGATGCTGCATCTTTGCGGCAACATGCGGCAGTGGATCATCGCGGGTCTTGGTGGAGCGGAAGACATCCGCAAGCGCGACCTGGAGTTTTCCGAGAAGGGACCGATTCCACGCGCGGAGTTGGTGGAAAAAATTGAGACCGTGGTCAAGGAAGCGTCGCGGGTGATCGCGAAGCTTTCGCCCGCGGACCTGATGAAGAAATACAGCATTCAAGGCTTCGGCGTGAGTGGATACGAGGCCGTGATTCACGTCACGACGCACGTGGCGTATCACGCAGGGCAGATTGTTTATGTGGCCAAGATGAAGCGTGCAAAGGATCTTGGGTTTACGAAACTTCCGCCGCTGCCCGCAAAGAAAAAGTAGCGCGTTTCGATCCTAGCGGACCGGCGGGTTGAAAGAGAATTGCGGGTCGACGTCGACCGGGATGTCGTTGCCTTTTGCGAGCGCGGCGCTCAGTTCGGGCGGCATCACGGCATACTTCTTGAACCATGCTTCGGCGCGTGCGCGGTCACCTGTGGCTTCCTGTTCGAGAAGTTCCTTCCCAAGCGATGCGATTGCGCTCGGCATTTTCGCGAAGTCGATTTCGTACAGGCCAGCGGAGTTGCGGCGAATCCCGCCCTGCTCGAGAAGATAATTGAACTCCATCATTTCCGCGGCGCCGTGCGCTTCAGCGATTCCGAAGCGGACGGTACGGAAAATTCCCGCCACATAGGAGGCGTAGACCGTGTTCTGCTTATCCTTCGGCATCACGCCGTGGTCGATCAGCCACTGCAAATCCATTTCGCCAACGACGTCGGCTTTCGCTTCTTCGAGCGCGGAATATTGCGGGCCGATCGCTTCGCGGATATCGACCTTACCTTTTGCCGTACGCGCGTAGACCGGTCCGAGGCCGTGCGAAATTTCGTGGAGGATGGTGTCGTCCAGATAGCCTTCGCCGCTGGCCATGGCCGCCTGGTCGGCGGGCATCACTCGCTGCGCGAGCGGAAGAATCACGTAGTTGACTCGCACGTCCATGAAATTCTTCCAGAAAATCTTCTTGGAACCCTTTTGTTCGTGGATGCGCGGGTCGTTCGGGAGATTGTCCGCAACGGCTTGATAGCCGTGAAGCAGATCGCCCGCGCGATAAATCGCGTCGACAACTTCCATCGGCGATTGCTTGCCCCGCTTTGATGGCAAGTCCTCGGGCGAAAGCGGCAGTGCTTCCTGCAAATCCGGGACGTGCTGCTGGAAGACAGTGAGCTTCTGGCTTTCGGCGTCATTGCGGATCATCACCGAGGCGCCATAGGAAGTTTTCACGCCGAGGAAATCGTCGAGATACGTTTCGTAAGGCGCGAAGACGACGTCGAATTTCGGCTTGTCGAGATCGAGCCATTGCACGTCGCTGGCGAAATAGTCGTCGCTTTGCAGGGCTTGGGCGCGCATGCGAAGGAATTTTGCAAACGCAGGATCGGGCGAGAGCGCAGCGGCGTCGCGAAGGTCCTGCGACATGCCATCGACGAATTCTTTGTAGGCGACATGGTAGGGAACCGCCAGGAGCGCGCTGCCGTTGCGCTGCACAACGGTTTGTCCGTTATAAAGCGCCGCTTTTTGATCGGGATGCGCGGCGACGTAAGCGTCGAATTCCGTTTTCGTGAGGTCTTGCGGGAAAAAGCCGCGGCCGGGCGGCACCGGCTGCGTGCCGACGAAGGGTTTGTTGTCGTCGATCAAGTCGAAGCGGTCGCCGTTAATGCGGAGATAGCGACGTAGCAGCATGTCCTGCGGATCTTTGCTTGAAGCGAGCAAAACGTAAAGTTGCAAACCTTCGGGATCGCTCTGGCGCCAGTAGGCGTCGTCAAGCAATCCAGCGGCGTCGACGAGCTTGACGACCATTTTGCGCTCGTTGGGGGCGAGGCTCGTGGCGGTGTAGGCGATTTTCACTTGCTTGAATTTCGCGACGCGCTGCGCGAGGTCGGGAACGATGTAGGGCTTCGCGGCAGTCGCGGGCGGCGCGGTTTGATGCGCGCGCAAAGAAGCCACAGCGGTGAGAGCGATTGTCGCCATGGCTGCCATCGATGCGATTTTCATGGCTCGTTTCATAGGTTCATCTTAGTGCAGAGATGGCAAAGCGCTAAACAAAAAACGCGCGCCGCGCGTGCGGGTGTATATTTCGGGAGGGCGAGACTCAGGAGGAATGATGCGCGTTCGGAGTGTGGCAGCAGGAGCGTTGTTGGCGGCTTTGGCGTGCGGCCCGGCGGCGATTGCGGTGCGCGCGCAAAATGGAAGCGCGGCGCCAGCGAAGACGGCACCCAAGCCGACGGTGACCGAGCCGGTACCGCCGCGGCTCGCGGCGCAATCTCCGCTGGTGGCGATGGTGCGCGACACCGGATTCGTCCAAACGGCCGCGCCGGCCTTCAGCGACCTCACCCCGGAGCAAAAGCTCGACGCCTACTGGCTCTCGATGGCCTCGATCGCGATCAATCCGATCGGCTACGAGCAGAATTCGGCTTACGGCCTGCGCGAAAAGCATCTGCTCGAAGGAATCCTCACGCATTCAAAGGGCATCGATCCCGCGGTGCTCGACAAAATCAAGAGCTACACGATGCTCTTCTGGGGCAATCAGGGAAATCACAACGATTTCACTTCTGCGAAATTCGTGCCGGACTTTACCTCGGACGAATTGCGCGCGGCTGCCGAGCAGGCTCTCAAAAATGGCGCCTCATTCGGCAAGAGTTTGAACACGCAGGCTGCGGCCGAGGCGGAACTCAAGGAACTGGAGAAGCCGATCTTTGATCCGCAATTTGAGCCGATGCTCACGATGAAGAATCCGCCGAACGGTCGGGATGTATTGCAGTCAAGTTCAGTGAACTTTTATTCCGGCGTCACCATGAAGGACCTGGTCGGGTTCACGGACAAATACGAGCTGAATTCTCGTGTGGTGAACAAGGACGGCAAGATCGTCGAGGAGGTCTATCGCGCGGGAACGCCCGACGGGAAAGTTCCGCCGGGCCTCGGTGCGCACGAACTTGGTCTGGCGATTCAATACTTGCAGCGGGCGCGGGAATACGCGCCGGATGCGCAAAAGAAAGTGATCGACGACCTGGTCCGTTATTACCAGACAGGAGAACGCGCCGACTGGATTCAAGTCGACACCGATTGGGTGCAGGACCACACGAATCCGGATTTTTCAAGCGGCTTCGTCGAAGTTTACAAAGACCCGCGGCAACTGAAGGGCGCGATTCAGGGTTTTGTAAGCGTAACGGACACGAGCATGAGCAAGCTCGCGAATGGATTTGCGCAAAACGCGAGCTACTTCGAACAAAAGGCGCCGTGGCTCGACAAATACAAGAATCCGCATCCGAAGCCGCCGGTCGTCAACGCCGTGCAGATGCTGATCGAGACGGGCGATTTCGAGGTGGGCACGATCGGGGACAACCTGCCCAACGAAGAGGAGATTCACCGCAAGTACGGCTCGAAGAGCTTCATCATCACAAGCTCGAGCCGTGCACTGGGAGATGTGCGCGGCGAGAAAGTGTACGCGGAATTTTCCTATTCACCCGAAGAACGTGAGCGGGCACTGAAGTACGGCGATTTGGCCGCCGACCTGTGGACTTCGATGCACGAGGTGATCGGGCACGGTTCGGGGACCGTTGATCCCAAGCTGACGCGCGAGCCCGGTTTCTATATCAAGGAATACTATTCGACGCTGGAAGAGAGCCGCGCCGACCTGATGGCGATGTGGAATTTCTGGGATCCGAAACTGATCGAAATGGGAGCGATGCCGAATCAGGAAGTCGCAAAAGCCGCGTACGATACCGAAGCGCGCGCGGCTCTGATGCAACTGCACGAAGTGCCGACCGGCGACACGATCGAGGAAGATCACCGACGCGGCACCCAGCTGATCGTGAATTACATTCGCGACAAAGTTCCCGGTTCGATCGAGGAGAAGGACCGCGACGGTAAAGTGTTTCTGGTCGTGGCCGACTATGCGAAGATGCGCCAGGGCGTCGGCATGCTGCTGGCGGAGCTGATGCGCATCAAGGCCGAAGGCGATTACAGCGCCGCGCGCGATCTGATCGGCAAATACGGCATTCACTTCAATACGCAATGGCGCGATCAGGTGGTGGCTCGTTATAAGGCCCTCGACCTGCCGAACTTTTGGGCCGGCATCAATCCCCAGCTCACTCTGCGCAGGGGCGAGAACGGAAAGCCGGACAAAGTAACGATGAGCTACCCACGCGATATCGTTGCCCAGCAACTGATGTATACGCGCATTGCCGGGGACTAGCGCGAGCCTCGGATCTTCACTTGAAATCCACACTCAAGGCGTTTCTGGAACTGGGTGTGCGCCCTTCGGTAAGTCAGGCGCTGAAGCATCTGGGCGACCTGATTGAGAAATTGAGCATGCACGCGGATATATCGAAGGCGGGAAGCAGACCAATCCGTTTTTCGACAAGGAGTAGGGCGCCATGGTAAGAGTAGCTTCACCCCAGTAAAAGGATGTGCTTTATGACAGC
>DATMLZ010000067.1:0-2045 GCA_035569955.1 Candidatus Acidiferrum sp. | reverse complement strand
CGAATTTGCATGACGACACTCTATCGAGTGTCACCAATCATTCTGAACGAGAACACGGCGCGCGGGAGTGCAAAGAGCGCACTACTCGGCAGCCTTTGATGCCAGTGCTTCGACGGCGGCAATATTCGGCAGCAAGTCTTTCGGAATCCCGTGGCGCTGCTGCAGATATTCGGGGCTGTTATAGGAGACCCACACTTTTCCTTCGGCGTCTTCGGCTACGAGAATCTTCAACGGAAGATCGATCGCGCAGGTCGGCGCGGCGAGCATCAACGGAGTACCCGCTTGGGGATTGCCGAAGATGAAGAGTCGGGTCGGTTTCATCTTCATGCCAACTTTTTCGGCTTCGCCGCTGTGATCGACCAACGCGAACAGAGTGACTCCCTTGGCCTGCAGTATGTTTTTGATTTTCGCGACGACCTCGTCGACCGAGTGAGTCGTTGGCTTGCTGATGATTCCATTCGCGGTGATCGTGGTCATTTGGCTGCTCCTTGTTGGTTGATTCTGGTTATCCCTCGCGGAATCCGCCGATGGTTGGATGCCCGATTGCCTCGGGCAGGACCACTACAAACTGTTCGAACGGTTTGGATGACGCCACGCTAGCCCGCCAGATAGCGATTTGCCTCGTTGCGACCATGTTGCGACCCCAGTTGAAACTATGCAGAGAGGCTCGCGAGCGTCTCGGCCAAAATAAGCACACCGCGCGAGATGTCTTCGATGGAAGAGTATTCGTCCGGCCGGTGGCTGTAGCCGTTGCGGCAGGGTATGAAGAGCATGGCGACTGGGGCAATTCGCGCAAGAAAGAGCGAATCGTGATACGCGCGGCTGACCATGGGCATGAATTTTTCGCCGTGGGCGCCGCACGCTGCGGAAAGGGCGTCAACTATTTCGCGGGCGCAGTCGGCTGGTGCGTCGGCGTTGAGCATTTCGACATGCGAAGAGACTCCGCGGCGGGCCGAGACGACTTCCGAGGCGAGTTCTATGGCCCGGATCACTCCGTTACGGCGCGTGAGATTGGTGTCGCGAACGTCTACGCTGATTCGGACACGGCTTGGAATGCTGTTCACCGCACCCGGGAAGACGTCACAGATGCCGACGGTCGCCACGGTGTCAATCGAGCCGCCCATGCGCGCGGCGCTTTCGATCACCAGGATCGTTTCAGCCGCTGCGCACAGCGCATCGCGGCGGTCAGGCATCAATACGCCCCCGGCATGGCCGCCCGCTCCTTCGATAGTGACGTACGCGCTCGCCGGCGCGGCAATTTTCGTGACCACACCGAGAGGAACTTTCTCCTTCTCAAGCAGCGGTCCTTGCTCGATGTGAAGCTCGACAAAGGCTTTGTAATATCCATCGGCCAATTTCACGTCTTCCAGCTCGCCGCTCATTCCGGCGCTGCGGCGAACGTCATCGAGCTTTTCACCATTCTTGTCTGTAAGTTTTCGCGCGGCATCCGGCGCAAGAGCGCCCGATAGCAGCCGGCTGCCAAGGCACCCGATGCCGAATCGTGTGGGCTCTTCGGACGTGAAAATCAGAAGCTCGATCGAATGCCTTGGCTTCAAACCGTTCTTTTGCAGGGCGCGAATCGCTTCAAGCCCGCCGAGGACGCCGACGACTCCGTCGAACTTGCCCGCATTGGGAATCGCGTCGATGTGCGAGCCGGTGCCGACCACCGGAGCGTCGGGTTCGGAGCCGTCCCAGCGCGCGAACGTGTTTCCAACGGCGTCGGTACGGATTTTCAGCCCGGCCGCTTCGCAATGCTCGCGCATCCGGACACGCGCGCGCATGTCAGCCGGTGTAAAAACGACACGCGTGACCACCGGAGGCTCTGCTTCAGAAATCAAAGCGAGCGATTCGATTTCGTCCAGAAGGCGCGCGGAGTCGATCGCGAGTTTCATGGCAATTACGTATCAGACAAAGGATGCCGGTTCCAATCCTTGTAAATAAGATATTTAGCGGGCACCTTCCCGATTGCGCCGAACCACTGAGGGCACCAGGGACTCATCCAGATGAAATCCCCGGCTGAAACAGCGTACCACGAGTCACTCAAC
>DATMLZ010000066.1:0-22935 GCA_035569955.1 Candidatus Acidiferrum sp. | reverse complement strand
GTGTCTTTGTCGGTGGTTGCGCTGTAATCGATTTTGAACTCGTTGTTGTCGGTGACGGTATAAATCACCGTGACTGAAAGGTTGCCGGGAAAGCCCTGGTCGCCATCTTTGCTGAGATGGGTGAGCTCAAGGCTTTGCGCGCTGAGCGGCTTTGCTTTCCACACGACCTTGTCGAACCCCTGCGTGCCGCCGTGCAAGCTGTTTGCGCCGTCATTGGCGGCGAGGGTGTACTTCACGCCATCGAGCGTGAACGAAGCGCCGCCGATGCGATTTCCATAGCGTCCGACGAGCGCTCCGAAAAAGGGCGGTGGAGGCTGGCCGACGTAACCGGCGAGCGAATCGAATCCGTTGACGACATCGCCGAACTTGCCGGTGCGATCCGGCACTTTGATCGACACGACGATCCCGCCGTACGTGATGATGCGCGCTTCCATGCCCTTGGCGTTGGTGAGCGTGTAAAGATCGACCGGTTCGCCCGCGGGCGTTTTGCCCCACGATTCGACCTTGGGCTTGGCGGGGGCTGCGGCTTGGTTGGCGGGCGTAGCGCTGCAGCCGAATGCAAGGGCCATGGCGACAAGCGCCGTCTTCAGCAGTTTGGATGAAGTCATCGGTCGCTCTCCTTTTTGCAGCAAATTCCCTCGGATCACACGCTCAGCGTTTCTTCTGGCCGTAGTAGGCGGTGTGACCGTGCTTGCGATTGTAATGTTTGTCGAGCAGAGCCCGCGAAATTGGCTGCGCCTCTGGATTGAGCGAGCGAGTCTCGAGCGCCATGTGTGCCACTTCTTCAAGCACGACGGCGTGATACGCAGCTTCGGCAACGTCTTCGCCCCAGGTAAAGGGCGCGTGGTTCCTCACCAGCACAGCGGGCATAGATAACGGATCGATTCCCCGTAAGCGGCGCACGATGGCGTGGCCCGTGTTGGCTTCATAATCTTCTTCGATTTCCTTCGGCGAAAGTTCGCTCGTCACCGGGATCGGGCCATAAAAATAGTCGGCGTGCGTGGTACCGAAGCAGGGAATTTCGCGACCCGCTTGCGCCCACAGCGTGGCGCAACGCGAATGCGTGTGAACTACGCCGCCGATTTTCGGGAATTCGCGATAGAGGATCAGATGCGTCGCTAAATCGGACGACGGTTTCAGTTTGCCTTCAACGACTTTTCCATCGAGATCGACCGCGACCATATCGGCGGGCCGCATGTTTTCATAAGGAATGCCGCTCGGCTTGATCAAGACGATTCCCATTGCGCGATCGATGCCGCTGGCGTTGCCGAACGTATAAAGGACCAAGCCGCGGCGTACCAATTCGAGATTGGCGTCGAAGACTTGCTTTCTGAGCGAGACAAGTTTCATTGCGTGGCCCTTGAGCGTGCAGCGATTCGACGGAGCGACGGCAACACGTCTCCGGCGCGAATCGCGTCGGCACCAGGTTTGCCGAAGCCGAAGTAGAGCCGCTTGTAGAGGCCATACAGCTCCTCGTAGACGGCGACCTCCGCCGGGTCAGGTTCGGTGACGCGGTATTTCGGGCAGAGCTTTTCCTGTGCCGCTTCGATGGAACGAAAGGCGCCCGCCGCCATGAATGCAAAAATCGCCGAGCCCAGGCTGGTCACGTCGCTTTGCGGAACAAGAATGGGCTTGTCGAAGACGTTGGCATAGACACGGTTGAGCGTCTCATTTTTCTGCGGAATTCCACCGCCGTGAATCACGCGATGAATGGGAAGTCCGTGCTCCTGCATGCGCTCGATGATGATTCGCGTGTGGAATGCGGTGCCTTCAATCGCCGCAAAGAGCTCGTCTTCGGCTGTATGGACGAGGTTCCAGCCGAGCGCCATGCCGCCCAGCTCCGGATTAACCAGCACCGTGCGATCGCCGTTGTCCCAGGTGAAGCGCAGCAGCCCGGTTTGACCCGCGCGATAACCGGCAAGGTTGCGCGAAACCGATTCGACCGACGATCCTGCGCGGCGCGCGATGGCTTCGTAAAGATCGCCCGTGGCGGAAAGACCCGCTTCGACGCCGGTGAGTTTGGGCTCGACCGAGCCGGGGACAACGCCGCACACACCGGGAATGAGCGTGACGTCCTCCGCAACGGCGATCATGCATGTGGAGCTACCGATGACGTTGACGATACTGCCGAGCGTGACCCCCGCGCCGATTGCGTCCCAATGCGCATCAAAGGCGCCAACCGGAATCGGGATCCCCGCGCAAAGGCCGAGTTTGGCTGCCCATTGGGGCGAAAGACGGCCGGCGAGTTTGTCAGAAGTGGCGTATTGGCCGTTCAGTTTTTCGCGAGCGCCTTTGAGCAGCGGGTCAACTGCGGTGAGGAAGGATTCCGGCGGAAGGCCGCCGAGCGAATCATTCCACATCCACTTGTGACCCATCGCGCAGACACTGCGCATGGCTTTTGCGGGATCGGTGACGCCACAAAGCGTGGCAGCAACCATGTCGCAATGTTCGAAAGCACTGGCGAAGCGATCGCGCTTTTCCGGATTGTGGCGCAGCCAATGGAGAAGTTTCGAGAATCCCCACTCGGAAGAATATGTTCCACCGCACCATTCGATGGCTTCAAGGCCGGTGCGCCGCGCGGTTTCGGTGATGCGCGCGGCTTCGGTAGCCGAGCGATGATCGCACCACAGATAGTAGTCGTCGAGCGGCACCATTCCGGCGCCAACAGGTATGACGCTTGAACCTGTTGTGTCGAGCGCGATCGATGCGATCTCCCGGCCGTCAACGCCCGCCGCGGCCAGCGCTTTTTTTGTGGCGCTCGCGAGCGCGGCCATGTGGTCGGCGTGGCTCTGCGTCGCGTAGTCGGGATCCTCACGCTTGCGATGGAGCGGGTATTCAGAGACGCCCGTGCCGAGGCGGCCGCGTTCGCTGTCCACAATCGAAACGCGAACACTCAGTGTGCCGAAATCGACGCCGGCGACGATCATTTGTGCCAGTGAACCTGCCAACCGAGATATTTTGTGGCGGCCTCGTGGACGGCCGCGGCGGTAAGCGAAAGGTTTGCGGCGACGTGATGTTCAAATCCGTTTTCGCAGATGTAGTGGAGCAGTTCCTGAAGCCGCGGAATTTCAACCACGCCCGCACCGCCGAAGGTTTCGAGCGGATCGCTGGTGAATTTCCCTTCGCCGACGTAGCCGCGAATCTTCCCGTCAAGATCGTCGGTGGAAAAACGCGCGTAGCTCATCGGCCCGGCCTTCACGCGGCCGACGACGGTGCCAAACGTATTCGCCTTGCCGACGGTGCCGGCGATGATCTCCTGAAAATCCATCTTCATCGATTGGAAGAAATGCTTGGGCAGATTGCTGCAATGAAAACAAACGGCTTTGTCCGGATTCTCACCATAGTTATTGTTCCAATCAAGCAACGCGCTTGGCGTTTCCGAAGCGAGCCGCAGCGCGTGCATGCCAAGCACTCCGGCGATATCGACTTCGCAGGCGCTCGAAAGCAGGTCGTTGCTCATCATGCTCATCACGGTGCAGGGCACGACGCCGAAATATTCCTCCATCGAAGTCCAGCATTGAACGGCGCTGATGGCCAGGTCGTTCGCTTTCATCCACTGTTCGACAACAGCGCCGAGCTTGGCCATTTTGATCAGCGCGGTTTTGGGGATGCCTTCGGTCGAAGTGTACTGGCCGATGGTCGAGAGTTTCTCGTGCGCGGCCGGATCATCGTCTTTCATGCGCTCGATGCGGCCGAAAATCTCCGAAAGATCGATCGGGTCGACGGTGATGCCGTTTGCTTCCAGGATTTTTTCGCTGTAGCGAACCGTGTTGAATGCCGTGGGCCGTGCGCCAATCGCACCGACCCGCAGTCTGCGCATGCCGTTGGCGACGCGGCAAACGGCGGCGAACCAGTTCAAATCGTTGCGAAACGTGTCAGACGAAGGGGATTCGGTGTGCAATGTCGTGAGCGAATAGCGAATGCCGAACTGCTGCAAGTTGTTGCAGGCCGACATCTTGCCGCAGAAACTGTCGCGGCGATCGGCGATGGTCATCCGATTTGCATTGTCCGGAAACGCGTGCACCAGAACGGGGACATTCAATTCGGACATGCGCAGCGTATCGGCGATGGCCTTTTCGTCGCCGAAATTGGGGAGCGTCACGATGACGCCGTCGATTTTTTCGCGATCGGCCCGAAACAGAGCTGCGCACTTTTTGGCGTCGGCGCGCGTTTCGACCGCGCCATACTTTGTTTCGTCCGGTCCTGGAGCGACTACATCGAAACCCAGATTCTTGAGGACTCCGAGTACTTCTTCGCGGCCCGATTTCGCAAGATGATCGGGAAAAAATCCGCGGTTTCCCACGATGAGTCCGAACGTCATCTGTTTTGGCATAGAGCGTGACTACCCCATTCTCCCGGGACGGAAAAAATAGATGCAAATGGCGCTGAAGACGATCAAAACAGCGCCCCACCAGATTCCGGCGTGCAGATTTGCCAACGCCAATGTCGTCGCTGGCGGCGAAACCAGATCGTGGATGCCGGCGCCAAGGATCAGCACTCCGTAGAGGCCGACCAGTAAACCGATGAAGTACCAGATCGAAAACGAGCTTTGTTCGTGTGCCATCGCGTTTACCAGAAATAAAGATTCAGCGCCAGGAAGCCGACGAAAACGATTCCCGCCCAGAAAATGGGCCGCTGATAAAAGGGAACGTCACCCTCGCTCGGAATCACCGTTGCACCATAGACTACATTGACGAGTTGCTTTTCATCGGGCGGCTTGGTCATTAAGCTGATGGCAATCGTCACGACGACGCAAACGATCCAAGACCAGAGCGCGCGGTACATATTTTCCGCCATATCTTTGGCGTGGGAGGAAAGCGCAATGATCGAAAGCGCCTGCGGGTTAATCTTCACCCACAGCCACATGAAAATCGAAGAGAGCGTGCCGAGTAGCAATCCCCAGAATCCGCCAGCGGCCGTAGCGCGCTTCCAGAGCATTCCCAGCAGCACGGTGCCGAAAAGCGGCGCGATGAAAAAACTGAAGAGTGCTTGTACGTAATCCATGATGCTGAGGAATTGCATCACCAGGTACGCCGTGCCAATACTGACCAGAACTCCGACGATCGTCGACCAGCGACCCATCGCAAGATAGTGTTTGTCGGACGCGTTCTTGCGGATCAGCGCGCGATAGATATCGTAAGTCCAGACCGTTGAGAAAGCCGTCACATTGCCGGCCATGCCGGACATAAATCCTGCGATCAGCGCGGTAATTCCCAGACCGAGCAGGCCGGGACCGCAATAACGCGCCAGCATCAGCGGCAGCACCTCATTGTAGCTGTGGCCACCGCTCGCGACGGCCGCGGCTTCTCCGGTGAGCTTCATCGGCAACACGGCAAGACCAAGCAGGCCGGGCAGAATCACAATGAAAGGCACGAGCATTTTGAATCCGGCGCCGATGATGGGCGCCGTCTTCGCGGCACGGAGATCTTTGGCGGCAAGCACACGCTGCACGACGAGAAAGTCGGTCGTCCAGTAGCCAAACGAAATCACCCAGCCGAGACCGAGGACAATCCCTGTCCAATGGATGCCCATCGGGTTGTCGCTGAAAGAGCCGAGCGTGCTCCAAAGATGCGTGTAGTTCGTGTTGCCGACGTTGCGCGCGATCTGCTGCTTCAAGTTCGTCCAGCCGCCGACTTCGACCAGCCCAAGGATGGGGATGAGCAGCGCGCCCAGCCAGATCAGAACGAACTGCAGGACTTCGTTGAAGATGGCGGACCGCAATCCGCCGAGCGCGACGTACACAGCAACGGTGAGCGAGGAGACCCAGATGCTGACGTGAATGTCCCAACCGAGCACGACCTTCATCACCAGCGCCATCGAGTACATATTGATGCCGCTCATCAGAACGGTCATGAAAGCAAAGGTCACGGCGGAGAGGACGCGGCTCGGTTCGCCGAATCGCAATTGCAGATAGCCGGGGACCGAGTGCGTCTTGCTGATGTAATAGAAGGGCATCATCACGATGCCAAGAAACAGCATGGCGGGAATCGCGCCGATCCAATACCAGTGCGCCGCGAGAATGCCGTACTGATAGGCGGCGGCTGCCCAACCCATTAGCTCGAGCGACCCAAGGTTCGCGGAAAGAAAGCTGAGTCCGGCGATCCATGCTGTCATTTCGCGTCCGGCGAGGAAAAAGTCGTCGCCGGTTTCAGTGCGGCTCTTCAGATAAAAGCCGACGGCCAGAACCGCGGCGAAATAGATAATAATGATCGCCAGATCCACTGCGTTGAGGTGGATCAGATGCGCCGGAGCGGATTGGAAAAGAAGAATCGAAACAGGAATTGCCATCGCGTGTGCCTGGGCGCGCTCAATCCTCTCGGTGCCGCAAACAAACCGTCCTACTCTACTCCTGCTCCGGGGAGATTCACAGCCGTCAGAGCAGCAGCCGCCTTTGCCGAAATCTCAAGCGAGTTTCAGTCTTTTCGCCGATCAGAATGGCTATGGTCGGACCAATTACTATCATGTGCGGAATCGACGGTCAACGATTCGAGAAAAGGTCGCCGGGCCGAGCGTCGTTTGGCGCAAGTTTTGGCGTGCCCAATCCGCGGGGGCGACCTTGGGGAGCGTTGCGCTCTTGGATAGCACCAAAGTGCGCACTTACCTCTGGCAGGGACGAGTGTGCAGAGCCGTCCTTATTCGATAACTTCGAATTTGCTCAACGCATCTTCCTGGATCGTCAATCCAAGGCCCGGTAGGTCGTCTGAAAGATCGATGTGGCCGTCGACCGGCTTCGGTTCGCCTTTGAAGATGTACCAGAACAGTTCGTTGCCGACTTCCACGTCGACGATCGGAAAGAATTCCGCCATCGGACTGTTGAGGCTCGACATGACGATGTGGAAGTTGTGCATCTGTCCCGCGTGCGGGACGACCGGCACCGAGTATCCTTCAGCAAGCGCCGCAATCTTGCGGGCCTGCGTGATGCCGCCGGTGCGGTTGGTATCAAATTGAATATAGTCGACGGCCCGAGCGTCCAGGAGTTCGCGGAAACCGTACAGAGTGAATTCATGTTCGCCGCCTGCGATCGGAATTCGTCCCATAGCCTTCAGGGCGACGTATCCGCCGATGTCGTCCGGGATCACAGGCTCTTCGAGCCAGCGCAGATTGAAGGGTTCGAGCAGCGGCACAATTCGCCTTGCATAATCGAGGTTCCAGCCCATGTAAGCATCGGCCATCAAATCGATGCCGTCGCCGATCACTTCGCGCACGGTACGCACGAGGTCCAGATTTTTCTGAACGCCGGCCGCGCCATCCACCGGTCCCCAACCGAACCGCAATTTCATCGCTGTGTAGCCGGCGTCCTTGTAAGAGTTCGCCTCGGCCGCAAGTTTCTCGAGGCACTGGCTGTAGAGCCGGCTCGCGTACACAGGAATGCGCTTTTTCGTTCGACCGCCGAGAAGGCGAAACACCGGCTGCTTGCTCGCTTTGCCCATCACGTCCCACAGTGCGATGTCGATCGCGCTGATGGCCGTCATTCCAATCCCTTTGCGGCCAAACGCCATGGTCTTGCGATACATCAGTTGCCACAGAAACTCTGTGTCGAACGGATCTTTGCCGATCAGCAGCGGCTTCAAGTAGACATCGATTACCTGTTTTGTGATTCGAGGAGCGAGGGCTGCATTACCGATACCGACGATGCCGCTGTCGGTGAAGACTTCGACAATCAGCCAACCGTGAAAGCGGAAGCCGGCCATCGCATCGCCATCCAGATCAAGCAGGTCCATTGGATTCGTGCAGAAATGGGGTTGCGGGGCGACGCTCTTGCCCCTCCATTCAACAACCCGCGTGCGGACCTCGGTGATCTTCATGGCCTTCCCTTGTGCGGCAGTCTTTCGAGAGCTGGCTCGATTGGACCAGCCAATATCCGGAGCGGATCAGCTTGATCGTCGCGAATAATAAATCATGCTAGTTCAATTGTCGTGGCAGCTCGAAACAGGACGCAGTGTAACACAAAGAAGAAACAATCGAAAATCCCCGAAATTAGGCCTTATTTTCGCTTGCGTCACCAGCGAGAGCCGCAACTGACCCGAATCGACTCTCTTGATCCGCAAAAACTTTCGCATCGCGCAGAATTTTCAGGCGAGACATCCCCCACGGCCAGGTCGCGCCTGCCTCGAAGCGACCGGGGCAGTGGTAGAACCGCGCTCCAGGTTTGCGCGAAAACGCCCAAATTACTTGAGAAAAAGCCTGCGGATCGGGTGTGGGGGAATTCTACTTTTGCCTTGACACGTTTTTTTATTGGTACTACCATTCGCGCGTTTCCGATGCCAACCAAGGCGATGGTCCAGCTGGGTGAGCGGAGCCATCTGCAGGCACGGCCTACTAGGGGTGGGATTCGGCAAGGAGGGGGAAATGTATACGAACGCAAGGAAGACGTGGGGATTCCTTTTGCTGCTCGCGATTGTTCTGTTCGCTGGCGAGCGGACGGCCTTTGCGCAGGTTCAATCCGGCCGCATCGTTGGCAATGTTACCGACCCTCAGCACGCCAGTGTTGCGGGCGCCACAGTTAAAGTCACCAACACCGCGACCAACATCACGCTTACAGTCCAGACAGACACAGATGGAAATTACGTGGTTACCCCGCTTGATCCGGGAACCTACTCGGTGACGATGACCTCGCCGGGCTTTGATACGGAAGTGAAAAGCGGCGTCGAGCTAGCCGTCGGCCAGTCCGTCGCCGAGGACGCCGAGCTGAAAATCGGATCGACTGTCACCGAAGTAAAGGTTGTGGCCGGCACCCCCGAGCTGAGCACCGAATCCGGCGCCTTGGGAACGACGGTCACAAACCACGAAATCGTCGACCTTCCGCTCAACGGCAGGGACTACACCAAGCTTGCCGCGCTCTCCCCTGGCGACGTCAACCTGCCGGCAACCGGCAACACCCAAAACGTCCGGCCAGAAAACGTGAATGGCAACGTGGTCAACGGCGTCAGCGGCCAGATGACCGTCTTCTTGCTGGACGGCGCGAACATCACCGAACAGCACGAGGGCGGGACCTACATTCAGACTTCCATCGATGCGCTCGGCGAATTCAACGTCGAAACGAACCCCTATTCGGCCGAGTACTCCGGTCCCGGTGGCACGCTCAACGCGACGACCAAATCCGGAACAAACCAATATCACGGCGATCTGTTCGAGTTTTTCCGCAACGAAAAACTGGACGCTCGAAACTACTTCGCGCTGCCTCAAAACAAAGAGGAGTTGAAGCGCAATCAGTTCGGCGGCGTCATTGGCGGCCCACTTGGCCTTCCCCATCTTTACAACGGAAAAGACAAGACATTTTTCTTCCTCGGCTACGAAGGTGGACGACAAATCGAAGGCCAGGTGAGCAACAACGTTGTGCCGAGTCCGGCCGAGCGCTCCGGTAACTTTACTCAACCCGGCGACTTCAAAATCTACGACCCGCTCACAACGGTGGCCGGCGGAGCCCGCACGCAGTTCAGCTACAACGGCACACCCAACGTAATCCCACCGAATCGAATCGACCAGACCGCGAAGTATTTCATGCAGTTGATCCCCGCATACAACTCCACTTCCGTGTCGAACGGCGTTACCACCTACAGATATATTTCGGTGCCGAACAACGTTTACGACGTCGACAAAGTCGTCGTGCGACTCGACCAGCAGATCAAATCGAATCACCGAGTTTCTCTGCGGTACAGCACAGATCGAAACCGGGAAACCGACTTTGCTTCGTTCCCGACTTTGGGTTCCACATACTTGCAAGGTCCGGCGACGAACTACGAGGGAATCCTCACGAGCACCTTCGGACCCAGGATCGTGAATACGGTTCTGTTCAGCCGTTTGGAGGGGCAGTATCGGTCGACGGCCTACTTCCAGGGACAGGGCGTAGCCATGGACACGGCCGCCGGCATCGATCCGTCTTTCCTGGCGGGCTTGGTTACACCCGCCTACTCCAGCTTCCCGACGTTCAGTTTGACAGGCTATGCGGGGTTCCAGGGGCAGGCTGGCGACGGCAGACCGAAAACGCAGAACCGCGCTGCCTATGAGATCCACGACAACGTGACCTGGATCAAAGGCAAGCACATCCTGAAATTCGGCCTCGAAATCTATCACCGCTCGGCACTATTGACCGACACGCGTACTGGCGACGGCAGCTTCAATTACAGCGGCGTGATGACGCAAAACAACCCGACAGGCGGCACGGGTAACGGGTTCGCTGACTTTTTGCTGGGTTGGCCCGCCAGCTCGTCTCGCTCCTACATGGTGCCGCCGGGCAGCTACTGGGGCGGCATCGGGACGTACGATCACGTTTTCGCGCAGGACGATTGGAAGGTTACAAACAGACTGACTCTCAATATCGGCTTGCGATACGAATACAATCCGTGGCTCACGCCTTACAAGGGTCAAGGGGCCGGGTTCAATCCCGCACTCGCGCAGCCGATTATCGTTTCAAGCTCGACCGATACGGTGAACGTCAACGCACAGCCCGACGGAGCACTCGGATATTCGCTCTATCAACAATATATTCAGACCAGCCATCAGGCGGGGGCGCCACTCGCGATAACCAAGAACGACAACTATCAATTCGGTCCTCGTTTCGGGCTGGCCTGGAGACCGTTTGGCGACAAGACAGTGATCCGCGGAGGATGGGGTCTTTACTATGAACCGGAAAGCACCAACGTCCGGCTGAACTTCAACTTCCTCCCGTTCAACCTGGTGGAAAGCCTGACGGCGACGACGAAAGTTGTGCCGACGCAACCCACGTCAAACTTCTTCCTCGGCCAGCCGTTGGGCGCAGGATTGAACCCGGCCAATTCGCCTGTTTCCTGGTCTCCGCTTCCTTTGAGCGCAGACAACGCCCGGGTCACCAACTATAGCTTCGGCATCCAGCAGCAGGCCTTCGGGATGTTGCTCGAAGCCGATTATGTGGGCACCAAGGGCAACGACCTGGCGGGAGGACTCTCAACGAACATCCCGAATGCCGGACCCGGCAACATTCAGGCGCGCAGACCGTATCCGATTTACGGCGTGATTTCCTACAACACGCAGAACAGCCGCACGCTCTATAATTCGCTGCAGGTAAAAATTCAAAAACACTACTCGGCCGGCTTGTGGTATCAGCTGGCCTACACCATGTCGAAGGCGTCGGTGTACGGCCAGACCCTCGCTTACGGGGGACCAACCAGCTTCCGCTGGACCAAGTCGGGCGGCGACATTCCAGAAGCGATCACCTTTAGCGTCGGCTATGCGCTGCCATTCGGAAAGGGCAAGCGCTTCCTCGGCAATATGAACGGCCTCGGCGGCGCTTTGCTGGACGGCGTGATTGGTGGCTGGCAGGTTTCCGGTCTCACCACGTTCCGCAGCGGCATGCCATTCACGCCCTCGATCAATACCGACGAACTGAACAACGGAATCGGCGGCCAGCACCCCAACCAGATCCTGCCGGGTTGCGGGGGTACGCATTCACTCACCAATTACTTCGACAAGACCCATTTCGTCGATCCCGCGCAATATACCTACGGCACTGCCGGTACCAATATCTGCCGCAGCGGGCTCTATTCGAATTCCGACGTCTCTTTGTCCAAGGTTTTCTCGATTCGTGAGTATGGAAAGCTTCAGTTCCGGGCGGAAGCTTTCAATCTCCCGAACTCGGCCTACTTCGCGGGACCGAGCACCGCGACCGATAGCAGCACGAACCCGACCGTTAGCGGCACAAGCAACACGCCACGGCAGATTCAATTCGCTTTGAAGTACGAGTTCTGACGAGGCCGCGCGGAAGGAGCTGTGGAAATTGCCTGAAAGCAGTATGCAATGGAACATTGGGGGCGCCGCTCGCCCTGAACTTGAACGCTAGGGGCGGGAAGCGATGCTTCCCGTCCCCTCAGCAGAAATCTTGTGGTATGCCTTCAAAGCTTATCCAGATGCGCTCAGGAGCTACGACATGAAGATGAAGAGAGTTCTTTTGGGGATCGCCGCGGCGGCAGTGATCGCGCCGTTTTTCGTAGGCGCACAGCCCGAACCAAAGCCCCAGCCTCAGCCACAGGGGCAGGCGCTCTATCTCGATCCCTCGCAACCGATCGACAAGCGCGTCGACGATTTGCTGCAGCGTCTCACGCCGGAAGAGAAGACCTCTCTGCTGAGCACGACCGCGCCTGCGATCGACCGCCTGAAAGTTCCCGCGATGAACGGCTGGAACCAGAGCCTGCACGGAATCGTTTGGACCAAGCCGACCACGATGTTTCCGATTCCGCTGAGTATGGCAGCCACGTGGGATCCGGCGTTGACGCAGCAAGTCGCTGGCGCGATCGCCGATGAAGGCCGCGCGATTTACAACTACTGGCACACGGTTTCGGGCCAAACCGACCAAGCCCGAGGGCAAGAGATCACAATCTTGCCCGACGGCAGCCGCGTCGGACATAACGGCCTGGTCTACCGCTCGCCCGTCATTAATATGGACCGCGATCCGCGGTGGGGAAGAATCTGGGAGGCGTTCGGTGAAGACCCGCTGCTTGCATCGAAAACTACGGTCGCCTACGTGAAGGGCACGCAGGGTGACGGCAAGTATCTGAAGTTGGCGGCGACGCTCAAGCACTACGCCGTATATAACCAGGAAGTCGATCGCGTCAGCACTTCGACCGATGTCGTCAGCGAGCGCATGCTGCGCGAGTATTTCCTCCCGCAATTCAAGGCGGGAATTATGGAGGGCCATGCGACCTCCATCATGTCCTCCTATAACGGTCTTAACGGCATGCCGAACGCCGAAAACAAATTCTTGCTCACCGATATTCTCCGCGATGAGTGGGGATTTGACGGATTTGTCGTGCCCGATAGCGGAGCGGTTAACAATCTGGTGACCGCGCACAAGAAATATTCAACGCTCGCCGAAGCCGCCGCGAAGACCATCCTTGCCGGCAGCGATCTTGACGATGGCGCGTACGCGCGTGCATTGCCTGACGCCCTTGCGAAGGGACTCCTCACGCAAGCCGACATCGACCGCTCGCTGCGTCGCGTCCTCACTGTGCGCTTCCGGCTGGGCGAATTCGATCCACCGTCGATGGTTCCGTTCAGCAAATACGGTCCGGACATGATCGATTCGGCCGCGCACCGGCAACTCGCGCTCAAGCAGGCGCAGGAATCGATCGTCCTGCTGAAGAATACAAACAACGCCCTTCCGCTCGACAAGAGCAAGTTAAAGACGATCGCCGTGATCGGCCCGTTCGCCGATTTTGCGCAGACCGGCCCAAACTACACAGGCCTCTATTCCAAATTCGTGAAGCCGCTCGAAGGCATTCAGACCAAAGTCGGATCGGGCGTGAAAGTTCTCTATGCTCGTGGCAGCGGCATCCTCGAATCGGACGATCCGCTGGCCAGCGACGCGGCGGCCGCCGACGTCGCCAAGCAAGCCGACGCGGCGATTCTTTTCCTGGGGATTAACGAAGTGCTCGAGCGCGAAGGCATCGATCGCTTGAGCCTCAATCTGCCTCCGGTTCAATCGCAGCTCATGCGCTCCGTGCTTGCGGCAAACCCGAATACGATTGTTGTTCTTTTGAACGGCGGCCCGGTCGCAATCGGCGGGCCAGGCTTTGGACGGGGTGGCGCGCCAGCCCCCGCTGCGGCAGCAGCCGCGCCGGCAGCCGGAGCAGCGCCTGCAGGCCGTGGAGGCAGAGGAGGCCGAGGTGGCCGCGGCGGCGGAGCAGCCGGTGGCCAGGGTGGCGGGGCAACCGAACCTGCGGCCGTTCTGGACATGTTCTGGGCCGGTGAAGAGGGCGGAACGGCCGTTGCTGACGTGCTCTTTGGCGACTACAACCCTGGCGGAAAATTGCCATACACGGTCTATGCCGGCACGCAGGGCCTTCCTCCGATGACCGACTACGACATCACTCGCGGCTTCACGTATATGTATTACGACGGCCGCCCCGAGTACGCGTTCGGTCACGGCTTGAGCTACACGACGTTCAACTACAGCGATTTCAAGATTTCCCCAAGCAGCGTCGAGGGCAACGCTCGCGTCACGGTGAGCGTCGACGTCGAAAACGGCGGCCAGCGCGCTGGCGATGAAGTCGTACAGCTCTATGTGCATGACAACAACGTTCCGGTGAAGCGGCCGAAAGAACAGTTGCAGGGTTTCGAGCGTCTCAATCTGAAGCCAGGCGAAACGAAGAATGTGTCGTTCACTGTGCCGATCGAGCAGCTCTCGTATTGGGATTCACAGAGAGGCACGTTCGTCGTGCAGCCCGGAACTTTTGACATCATGGTTGGCAGCGCCTCTGATGATATTCGCCAAAAGGGGCAGCTGCAGGTGACAATCGCTGGCGAGTGGCCGCCCAGCGAACTCACAACGCGCGAAGCGCTGAAGTACTAGCGCAAATCGTATTCCGCAGGAGGGTTAGGCCCGCAGGCTGTACGGGAGACGTTGGTTCCACTTATACTGGAGTGTAGAGAGTCTGCTGGGCCGTTGCAGAAGGCTCTCTCGCTCCTTGAAACCGGCCCGCTCCCCGGGTGTGACCTAATCTCATACTGCGATAGAGGTTATTCGATGTCATCCGCTGCGCCGTCATTGTCTGCTCCAAAAGAAGATGTAACCGTCAGGCTGCTTACCGCCTTCAAGTGGCTGATTTCAGAAGGTACTCTCAGCACCGGCGCCCGCTTGCCTGCCGAGCGCGATCTGGCTGAAAAGTTTCAGGTAAGTCGTTCCTCGCTGCGCCAGGCTCTGAAAGTTCTGGAAATCATGGGAGTGATCTCGCAGCGCGTCGGTGACGGCACGTACGTCACCAGCGGCGATAGCTCGGTTCTCGCCGAGTCGCTCGAGTTCCTTATCTTGCTCAACGGGATTTCGTTCCATGAAGTGATGGAAGCGCGCATCATTGTGGAGCCGGAGCTTGCCGCGCGCGCCGCCACGCGCGCCACCGCCAAGGACCACGCGGCACTGCGCCACGAAATGAAAGCGATGAAGGCCAGCGGCAAAAGCACCGATTCGCTCAGCAAGCACGACCTCGAGTTCCACAAGATCATTTTTGACGCTGCGGGCAGCCGCGTTTGCAGCATGCTCTTCACGGTGATCCACCAGTCGCTGCACAAGCTGATTGAAATGACCTCTCGCCTCGTCTCGGTCGAACACACGATGATTTTCCATCAACGGATCTATTCGGCCATCGTGCAGGGCGACCCGGCTGAAGCACGCAAGCGCATGAGCGAGCATTTGCTCGACGTGCAGAATCTGCTCTCTCGCGCCAATCTCGAAAAGCAGAGCTCGCAGGTTCAAAGCCGAATTTCGCAGCTGGCGATTCAGTCCCCGCGTCCACGGACACGGAAGCGTTAAAGATCCCGATGAGGCTACGCTGGCGCATTGCTTTCCTGATAGGGGCCGCAATCGCGATCAGCTACCTCGACCGCCAGACGGTTTCGGTCGCCATCGCGGCGATCCAGCGTGATTTTCCCGTCACCAACGAACAGTTTTCCCACCTCCAGGCTCTTTTCCTCACCGCTTATGCCGCGATGTACATGGGCGGCGGCCGCTTGCTTGACGCGCTCGGAACGCGACGCGGTTTCCTGTTGATCATGATCTGGTGGTCGCTCGCGTGCGCGGCCCATGGACTCGCCACCGGCGTCATGGCGCTGGGCGTCTGCCGCTTTCTTCTCGGCATGGGCGAAGGAGGAGGATTTCCAGCGGCCACGCGCGCTGTCGCCGAATGGTTTCCGATCAAAGAGCGTTCTCTGGCGATGGGCATCATCAATGGCGGCACGGCCGTAGGCGCCGTGGTCGCTCCGCCGCTGATCGCCGGCATCATTTCGGTCGCCGGTTGGCGATGGGTTTTCTTCGCTGTTGGTGCTGTCGGCTTGCTTTGGACGATCTGGTGGATGCGCGATTATTTTCCTCCCGCTGTGCATTCTGCTTTGACCGGCAGGGAACGTGAGGAAATCGACGAGGTCTTCGCGCACGAAAACGAAGCGGCCGTCTCGATTTCGTGGTTCCGTCTGTTTTCCTTCATTGAAGTGTGGGGATTGGTAGTCGCAAAGTTCCTCAGCGATGCCGCCTGGTATTTTTATCTCTTCTGGTTGCCGAAATATTTGTACGACGTTCGTGGATTCGATACGAAAAAAGTCGGCTATTACGCGTGGATCCCTTACGCAGCGGCGGGGGTCGGTTGCCTGGTCGGCGGATGGTTCTCGGGCTGGCTCATCGGGCGCGGCAAGTCGGTTGGCCTTGCGCGAAAGCTGGCGTTGGGCGCAAGCGCCGCAGTGATGCCGCTGATTTTGCTGGTGCCGCACGCGCCGGTACAACTAGCGCTGGTCGTCTTCAGTATTGCGTTTTTCGGGCAGCAATCGTGGTCCACGCTGATCATGATCGTTCCGACGGATCTGTTTCCATTGCGCGTTGTCGGTTCTGTTGCGGGGCTTGTGGGGTTTGGGGGCGCGATCGGTGGAGTCGTGTTCAATCTCGTCGTGGGCTATTTGCTCGACAACGGATACGGCTACGGCACCGTGTTTGCGCTTGTGAGCACTTTCCACGTGGCTGCGTTTCTGCTGATCTTGCTCACCGTCCGCCAGGTAAAGCCGCTGATTCTGCCTGCGAAGGAATTTTCCCCGACGCGAGCGTAGGGTGTAGAGTGTTGCTCCGCGCTGGGGAGCCTTACATGCCAACGGGGGAAGGAGCACGTCGTGCAAAACGTAGCACTCATAGGGTTGGGGACGATGGGAATCGGGATGGGCGGGCGTCTTCTGGGCGCCGGTTTTCCGCTCACCGTGTACAACCGGACGCCGGAGCGCGCCGCCGAGCTGATCAAGCAGGGAGCAAAGCTCGCATCGTCGCCCGTCGAAGCCGCTGCGAATGCGGACATTGTTCTAGCGATGGTGTCTGACGACAAAGTTTCGCGCGAGGTCTGGCTCGGTGAAAATGGAGCGCTCAAATCCGCCAAACCAGGCACGGTCTGCATCGATTGCAGCACGCTCTCTCCCGCCTGGACGCGCGAGCTGGCCGCCGAAGCGAAAAAGTACGGCTGTGAATTTCTCGATGCGCCCGTCACAGGCACAAAGCCTCATGCCGCGTCCGGCGAACTGCTCTTCCTTGTCGGTGGCAGCGCCGAAGCACTCGAAAAAGCGCGTCCGGCGTTGGCAGTGATGAGCCGGAAGATCGTTCACATGGGCGCGAGCGGCAGCGGCGCGCTGATGAAGCTGATCAACAATTTCGTTTGCGGCGTCCAGCTCGCCTCGCTGGCAGAAGCCATGGTTTTGATCGAACGAAGCGGTTTGAATCGCGAAAGTGCGCTCGACATTCTCAACAATGGCGCCCCGGGAAGCCCGCTCGTCAAAACCCTCTCTGCACGCATGGTCAACAAAGACTACGCCGTGAATTTCGTGCTCAACCTGATGGAGAAAGATCTCACCTACGCGCGCAACGAAGGCCGCCAGCACGATCTGAACCTCAAGACGGCTGCTGCGGCGATCGAGCTTTTTGAGCAGGCTCGCTCGCGCGGCTGGGGCGACAAAGACTTTTCATCCGTAGTGGAGGGTATCCGGTGAGGTTGTTGCAGATCGGCAATCGCGCGGGCGAACGGCGAGTGGGCGTTGTGGACGACGGCAAAATTTTGCTGCTTGAGGGCGTGGATTCGATCTACGGGCTTGCTCAAAAAGCGTTGGAAGCTCGCGAGAAGCTCGCCCCCGCCGTCAAGAAGAGGATTTCGCCCAACGCGATCGCCTATGACGATATCTATTTCAGCACCTCCGATTGGCGCATTCTTCCGGCGATCGATCATCCGCACGAGCCGGCGCGCTGCTTGATCAGCGGCACTGGATTGACGCACATGAAGAGCGCGCAAAATCGCCAGGCAATGCACAAAGCCGGCGAAGCTCCGACCGACAGCATGAAGATTTACGAATGGGGCGTCGAAGGCGGCCGCCCCGCGCCCGGGCAGATCGGCGTCGCGCCGGAATGGTTCTATAAGGGGTGCGGCACCTCGCTTCGCGCGCACGGAGAGCCGCTGGCCGTTCCCCCGCATGCCGAAGATGGGGGTGAGGAAGCCGAAATCGTCGGGATCTATATGATCGATTCGGCCGGCAACCCGCGGCGAATCGGCATGGCCATGGGCAACGAGTTTTCCGACCACAAATTTGAGAGGAAAAATTATCTGTATCTCGCCGCGTCGAAGCTGATGTCCTGTGCGATCGGTCCGGAGCTGGTCGTTGATGCGGTTTTCGATAAAGTCCCAGGCGAAGCGGTGATCGAGCGCGACGATCAGGTTTTCTGGCGCCGCGACACGCTGACCGGCGAATCCGTGATGGCGCACAGCCTGGCGAACCTCGAACATCACCATTTCAAGCACGCCGCGCATCGCCGGCCCGGCGACGTGCACATCTACTTTCTTGGCGCGTCCGCATTCAGTTTCGGAGAAGGAATTATTTTGAAGGATGGAGACGTAATGCGGATTTCGTTTGAAGGTTTCGGCCGCGCGCTTCGCAATCCGTTGGTTGTGGATCGCTCGCCGCAGAAACTGATGGCGGCCACAGCCCTGTAGCCCGGGATCGGGAAGCCGCTGCCCTACTTTGCTTGCAGCTCCAGCACCGAGACCGAATAGGGCGGAGCGGTCTTGGTGAAATCCATCCCGAGCCCATCGACGCTGACCGCATGTGCAACGATGTTGGTTGGCTGCGTGATGGAGTTCGTGTCGGTCGGACTATTTCCACTGAGCAAGAGCGCTTGCCCGCTTGGATCGACCGAGCCGACTCCGCTGATGACGACGTGCACGTCGTGCGGCACGCTGTCCCGGTTGACGGCTTTGATGTAGATCGTGCCGGTCTTGCTGTCGCGCGTCGCGTCGAAGAACATCTGCGGCACTTGCGACACCATCGGCATTCTCTGCGGTCCGTTGCCGCGTCCGCCCGCTCCGATTGGCTGCCATTCTTTCGAAGGAACGTTATGCGCGGAGAGCGAAATCACGTTGTCGCCGTGATGGTTGCTGAACATTTGTTGCACGTAGTAGGAAGGGGAGCCGTAGCTGGACATCGCGTCGTAGCCAATCAGATCGGGCTGCCACTGCAGCGCGTCTTTGTTCACGTTCACAAACAGCGGCGCGTAGGACGCCATCACCACCAGATCCGAATTTCGCTCGAGCCCGACGAGCCAGGCGGCATCGGCAAGCCCGTCACCCATGTCGGGAGTCGGCCCGCCTACCCGCGTGGCCCATTCGCCCACGAAGACTTTCTGCGCCCCGCGCGGACGCGTATCGTAATCGTTTGAGTGCGCAGCCATTTCATCGTAGGAGCGCCGATAGTAGTGCTCGTCGATCACGTCGGCCGCGCGAGTGGTGATGGGCGCGGTCGCAATTACCTTCAAATGCGGATATTTCGCTTTGATCGCATCGAAGAACTGCGCGTAGCGCGCCTCGTACCCGCCCGGCGCGCGATCGAAATTGTCTTCGTTGCCCACTTCCACATATTCAAGCGAGAACGGCGCCGGATGTCCGTCCTTCACGCGCTGGGTTCCCCACTTCGTGGTGGCGTCGCCGGTTACATATTCGATTTCGTCAAGCGCATCGTTCACGTAGGGAACCAGCTCCTGGCCGGCGCTCGCATGCGTGCCGTTGCGCAGCGTGTATCCGGCGAAAACGGCAAGCACCGGTTGCATGCGCAGGTCCTCGCACCAGTCAAGAAAGTCAAGAAGGCCCATCCCGTCAGACGACCAATATCTCCACGCGTCGTCCATGTGGCCGGGCCGCTTCGATACGTCGCCAATCGTCGTCTTCCAGTCGAAGCGCGTCGGCAGAGAGTTCCCCTCGAGATAATTGCCGCCGGGGAAACGCAGAAACGAAGGCTTCATGTCCGCAAGCAGTTGCATGATGTCCTGCCGGTTGCCGTTCGCCCGGTTTGCGAAAGTCGGCGGGAAAAGCGAGACCATGCTGAACCAGATGGTCCCGGCATGGCCCGCGGTGATCGCGAAGTGGTTGTTTGCGGACGCGGTGACCTTGCCGGTCGTCATTGTTGCCTCATATTTGTTCCACGATGTGCTGACGCTCGGGACCTGCGCCGTTGCAAGGACTGTCGCTGCGTCGGCGCTGGTGAGCGAAATCGTCAGTGGGCCGGTGAATCCGGCAGCCGCTTTCGCATAAAACGACGCATGATACGTCGTGCTCGGCCTTGCGGCGATTCCCCAGTACCCATCGTTTGCGATGCCCACGCGCTGATTGCCCGAGGCTGTCGTAACGGTCAGCTTCAAGCTCGTCCCGATCGCATCGTTAAAGGGAGTACTTGGGTCAAGCGCCATCGATCCGGCGCCGCCGTGCTCCTGCACGAGGGACCAATCGACCGCATTGTTCGGGTCCTCTTTGAAATTGCGGTTGCGGATCAGCTCGGCGTACAGACCGCCATCGTAAGAGTGATTGATCTCTTCGGTCATCAAGCCGTAGAGAGCCGGGCTTACTGGAAATAGCACCTGATCGGCCTTGATCTGCACTTCGACTGTGCCCGAAGTCTGCGCGTTCAGGATGGGCGCCGCGCACAGGACGGCACAAACTCCCAGGAGCCCGAGCTTTTTCGAGATTCCGGCGGCGATCTTCATGATGCGATCAACCTCTCTTGATTCCTGCGTTGGGGTTCGCGCGCAATCACGGGACCCGGTTCGGGGCGCGCACAGGCGATTTTTAACAGGTGACGAAGCGCGCGAATGGTACTACCAATCATGGGGAGCGTCAAGGCGGGTCGAAAACCTGTCGAATCCCGCGATTTGCTTGCGGATTTGAGCGCGCGATGATATTCCCTGAGTTTGCAGTTCGACCGGTCCGCTGCCGGCCGAAACCGTCGGACCAGGAGGGCAAGATGGAAGACAATTCGAAGTCGCAGGCGAATGCTTCGGACGGCCTTGATCGCCGGAAATTTCTCGGCGTCGCTGCGGCCACCGCTGGCGCAATGTTCATCAAGCCCTCTCTCGTGCGCGGCTCGGAGGCGAATTCTGCTGTGCGGGTCGGTTTGCTCGGCTGCGGCGGACGCGGCACCGAAGACGCCTCGAATCTTGTGGATACCGGCTCGGCGCGGGTGGTTGCCCTTGCGGACATGTTCGAAGACCAGCTCGATAAGGGCCGCGCGCATTTCGATACGCTACAACAAGCGCGCGGCTACGCCGCGCTCGATCCATCGCAGCTTTTCGTCGGCCCGAACGCCTACGAAAAAATCGCGGCCTCGAAGGAAATCGACGCAATCGTGATTGCCACGCCACCCTACTATCACCCTCACCATTTAGAAACCGTTGTCGCAGCCGGAAAGCATGTCTACGTCGAAAAGCCTGTGGCCGTGGATGTTCCCGGCGCGATGAAAGTGCTCGAAATCGGAAAGCGCGCTGACGGAAAATTGAGCCTCGATGTCGGATTCCAAATCCGCAATTGCCCGCCGTTTGTGGAAATGGTGCGCCGCATTCATGAAGGTGCGATTGGCGACATCGTTTGTGGCGAAGCGCACTATTTCGGTGGCTATATCGGCCGCCCCGCATGGCCCAACGCTTCGCCCGCTGAACGCCGCCTGCGCAACTGGGTTTACGACCGCACTCTTTCCGGTGACATCATCGTCGAACAAAATATTCACGTGATCGACGTCTGCAACTGGATTCTCAAGACCACGCCGCTGAAAGCTTCAGCGAGCGGTGGCCGACAGGGGCGCCCGCCGGGCGACGGCGATGCGTACGGAAATTACAGCGTGCTGCTGCACTATCCTGGCGGCATCGACGTCGCATTCAGCTCCACGCAATTTGCCAAAGGTTGGTCAGACATGAACGAACGCTTCTTCGGCACCAAAGGCGTTTCGCAATCTCCCTACAGCGGTCCACTTGGAATTTGGGGCGATCAGGCGTGGCAACCGGAGAGCGCCACAGGCGCAGATCCGTCGGCGAAGCCCATTTCGAACCTGCAATTCGCGGATCCTGAAAAGAAGAAAGCCTTCGTGGCAAGCATTACTACCGGTGACTTCCACAATCAGGCGGCCGTCGGTGTTCAGTCCACGATCTCCTGCATCCTTGCGCGCGAGGCTGCTTACACGAATCGTGAAATTACCTGGGACGAAATCATGAAGTCGACCGAAGTCTACGATCCCGGCATCGATCTGAACAAGCTCGGCTGATTCTCGATCGGCAGAAAATTCCTTGAGGCATCCGATGCGCGAAACATCTCGCCGCGAATTCCTGAAAACTTCCGTCGCGGCCGCCAGTGCGCTCGGCCTCGGCGGCCTAACCGCCGCAGCGCCACCAAGCCGGTTCGCCTCGGCTCCTCCCGCGATAAAAAAGGGCGTCTTGCTCGACATGTTGCCCGCAAGCCTCAGCTACGCCGACCGCTTCAAACTCGCACGCGACGTCGGCTTCGAAGTGGTGCAAGCTCCGACGACTCCAGACGACGCCACGGCCGAACAGATCAAGGAAGCGGCGGAGGGCGCGAACATCCGCATCGACTCGGTGATGAACATGGACCACTGGAAGGATCCTCTCTCGTCCGATGATCCCGCCGTGGTCGAACGAAGCCTCGCAGGCATGCGTACGTCCCTTCACAACGCGAAGTTGTGGGGATCGGATGCAGTGCTGCTCGTACCTGCCGTCGTCAATCCGCAAACGTCCTATCACGACGCCTGGACGCGCTCGCAAATTCAAATTCGAAAACTCATTCCGCTCGCTGCAGAGTTGAACATCGTCATCGCCATCGAAGAAGTATGGAACAAGTTCCTTTTGAGCCCGCTCGAAATGGTCAGCTACCTCGGCGAATTCCAAAGCCCGTTCATCAAAGCCTGGTTCGACGTGGGCAACGTGATGCTTTACGGCTATCCGCAGGACTGGATTCGGACGCTCGGAGAATCCATCGCCAAAGTTCATTTGAAAGACTTCAAGCGCACGAGCGACGGTTTCGCCTGGGTCAATCTCGGCGATGGCGACGTGGATTGGGCCGCGGTCCGGCAGGCCTTTGCGGATATCGGCTATTCAGGCAGTGCAATCGTGGAACTAAAAGGCGG
>DATMLZ010000065.1:0-34721 GCA_035569955.1 Candidatus Acidiferrum sp. | reverse complement strand
AGCTGTAGGTGCTGGTGAATTCCTGCAAGTGAGTTGCATCCGCGGGGTTGATCACTCCGCCCAAGAGTGTGTAGCCCTCCGGATCGCCGTAATACTCATAACGGACCGCGAAGTAGCTCTTCGGATTGAAAGCGTACTTGGCATAGGGAGCCACTCCCCACCAGGTCGCCTGTTTGCCCACAGTCACGCAGTTCTTGGCCGTGGTGCAATTCCACGCGTGAGGACCGAAGCCGTAATCGCCGTTGAGCGCGAAAGCCCACTTGGCGTTCGGCGTATAGCTGATCACGGTGTCGGAGAGCTGCTTCCAGTCGTTGAGCGAAGTGCAGTTCGTGGTCGTGACTTCGAAGTTGCAAACCTCGTTGTCCTGAACCGGACCGGCGAAGTAGTTTTCAGTCACGCTCCACTTTGCGTTTGGAGTGAGGGCAAGGCTCATGCCGTAAGTCAGGCCCGAGCTCTGCGTCGTGAAATTGTTGTGATCGATGCCGGAGTTGTTCCAGCCGTTGACTAGGTAGAACGTCGCCGAGGCCTTGGGGTTCCAGGTGTACTTGGCGCTGGCTCCGAAGTGGAAATAGGGAATGGCGTTGTAGAACAGCAGACCGCGCGTGTAGTTCCAGTTGCCGTTGGTCTCGATGACTTCGTTGCCGATCGGGGTGACGAACTTTCCGACCGTGAACGTGAGGCCCTTGCCGAGCGGAGCGAGATAGGAGGCGTAGGCTTCCTTGATGTAGAACTGGCTGCTATCGCCAAAGATATCCGAGCCGTTTACGGCCCTTGCTGCCTGACCGTAGCCGGCGGCGAAATGATATCCGAAGCGACTATCGGAGGAAGTCGCATCCGGCGCCTTGTCCAAAATGAACTCGGCAAGGTTCAAGCCGAATCCGTTTGTGGCCGCAGTGAACGGAGTAGCAGGATCGATGCCATTGATGGGATGGTTGTAGTCGTAGCCGTAGTAAACGTCGCCCGTGCCGCTCAGCGTGATCGGACCGAGCAAGCCGGCGAGATTCACCTTGTTATCGGCTGGCGCGGCCGCCGGCGTCTGAACGAACGAAGCCGCTTCGACTTTTGGAGCCGCGTCCTGCTGAGCCCTGAGGGCAGCGATCTGCTGCTCAAGGGCGGCCATCTCCTTCTGAAGATCGTCTAGCTGCTGCTGGGTGTTTTTCGCGGGTGCAGCGGAGCTTGCGGAGGCGGAAGAATCTCCGGCCGCCTGGACTGCCGATTGAGCCTGCCCGACGGGCGCAAGACTTAAAGCAAACGCTGCAGCAAATATGCCCGCGGCAACCCTCGAAGCACATTTTGAAAAATAGTTCATGCTTACTTTCTCCCCTCCCAGTCGCGTCCTCTGTGCTTGTTTTTTGTGAGGCGTGACGGTGTCCTAGCAAAGTACAGACGACGAAATGGAGGGTCAAACTCAGAAAATCTATGCAAATTATCAAAAATTCAGCGATGGATACTTATGGAATCTTTATGTCAAATCAGGTACGAGTGGCGTGCAGCAGGACCCTGGTGGCGGGCCGGTCGCGGGCGGCCCCGGGCGTCAATTGTTTCGAGTTCGTGTTCGGAAAGGCGTTAGCGGCGGGCGACAAAGAGCATCAGGCCGAAGACCAGAACCGGGATGAGGGCCAGCATGATGTAAAAAAGGATCCGGCGGACCCAGGGAGTGCGGCGCTTTCGCCAGTCGCGAAGTTCGGGGCGTTCGGCGACGCCCACCTGGTCCTGATGCTCAAGGTCGTGAGCGAATTCGCGGGCGTTCGGGTAGCGGTTCTTGGGGTCGCGTTCGATCGCCCGGTAGATGATCTCCTGAAGCTGCGGCGAAATCGCAGGATCCAGTTCGCGCGGCGGGATCGGATTGTTCAAAAGCCGATCGTTCATGATCGCAAACGCGTTCGGTCCCTGAAACGGCGTTTTGCCAGTCAACATCTCGTAGAGCATTACGCCGAGGGCGTAGATGTCGCTGCGCGCGTCGCCGCGCTTGCCCTTGACTTGTTCGGGTGAAATGTAGTCCGGCGTTCCCATCACCTGCGAAAGTTTGGCGAACGTAAGGCGGCGCGCACCTTCCTGGCCTGCGATTCCGAAGTCGATCAGTTTCACGTCGTCGTTGGCGTCGACCATGATGTTTTCCGGCTTCAGGTCGCGGTGGACGATTCCGTGGCTGTGGATGTAGCTCAAAGCGTCGCAGATGCCGAGGGTGATGCGGATGGCCCGTTCTTTCGGGAGCTTGCCCTTTTCCTGAAGAATCTTGCGCAAAAGGCGCCCGTCGACCCACTCCATGACCATGTAGAGCTGGCTGCGGTCTTCGTCCTTGTAGACCTTCATCACGCCGGGATGGTCAAGCGACTGCCCGATGGCCTCTTCGCGATGGAAGCGGTCAAAAAGGACAGGATCCATTTCCATCTCGGGATGCGGAACTTTGATGGCGACCTGGCGGCCGTCGCGGGCGTCGGTAGCTCGAAAAATCGAGGCCATGCCGCTGCGGGCGACTACAGCGTCGATCTTGTAGTGGTCGAGTTGTTCGCCGGGGTGAACGGAGATGCCTCGAAGGGAAGCCTCAGTGACTCATGCTACGGCAGGCGATAAGGCCGGCCGCGGTACATGCCGACGCGCTCTACGTTGCGAATGCGGATGATCAGCGCGGTGATATTATCATTGCCGTCCCGCTCGTTGGCAAGATTCACCAGCTGCTTTGCCCCTGCGTTCAAGTCCGCGTCGCCACTCAAAATCCGAGACATATCGGTGCCGGTAACCGAGCCGTGCAAGCCGTCCGAACAGAGAAGCAGAATATCCCCTGCGAAGACCTGATGTTCACCAACGTCTGCCTTCACCACCAGCTCCGATCCGATCGACCGACTGAGAACGTGGCGCGACTCGGAGGACGCCATTTCGGAAGCTGAAATGACGCCAAGACGAAACTGGTCGCTGACGACCGTATGGTCGCGTGTGAGCTGTGTCGCCTGGCCGCGGCGAATCAGATAGCAGCGGGAATCGCCGACGTGCGCGACCGTTGCGCGGTCATAGCGCAAGGCGCAGGCGACGATCGTGGTTGCCATGTTGATGCTGGCTGCGTGAGCGGTATCGATCACTTTCGTGTTTGCCGAGACCACTAGCTTGCCGAGAAGAGAGCTGTGGGATTCGCCCGCCGTGGCGCCATGAAATCCGTCGAGGAGCGTCTCGATCGTGAGGCGGGAAGCGACTTCGCCGCGATCGTGTCCGCCGACGCCATCGGCGACCGCGAATAGCCACCCGTGCGAGCGGACGCGTTCGGGCGTGTCCGGTATCACCCGGCCGAAATAGTCCTCGTTCCCGGCGCGAACGCGACCAAGATCAGAAATTTGAGCGAATTCCAGATCCATAGAGGCCGGAAGTGGCCTGACGGCGCGAGCCGTAGCTGTGGCCGCGCCTGTGCGGGTATTTTGACTTCCCCAAAACATTAAACATCATCTCCGGACAAAGACAAAGGGGCGGACCCTTTGATGGAAGGAGCCCGCCCCGGAAACAGTTTGTCCTGGCTTGGTCAGGCCTTGCTGGTCACCAGCGTGGTGCGGCCTGTTTTCTTGCTCGAAATGACGAAGTATATGCCGCCGTAAATAGCCCAGACCGCGGCGATTCCCAGCGCAGTGAATGGTTCAAGTTTGGTGCCGTACCCCATGAATGGCAGCACGATGTAGGCTCCCATGCAGATGAGGTTGGCAGCGATGCCGAAAATCGGAACGAGCATGTGCTTGATGAAGCTGAAGTTGGGGTGCCCGCTGTAGCAGAAGATGCAGGTGACGCAGCTTAGCATGTACAGCAGGAACGTTCCGAAGTTCGAAGCCAGGGTGATGGTGAGAAGGCTGTTGGGCAGCTTTGCCATCGTATCGTGAGACATATAGCCCACGCTCGACCAGAACCCTTGCGGTAGCGCTTTGATCGTCGCGTCGGCCAGAGCAGGGCCGTCACCGAACAGAACCGTGAGGGCGATGCAACCGGTGATCGCGGAAATCACAGCGAGGGTCCAGATGGCGCGGTGCGGGCTGAGGTTCTTGTCATGGAGAAGGCCGAAGTGCTCGGGGACTTCGTTGTCCTTGCCCATGGCGTAGGTCACGCGGGCCCCCGTGTTGATGCAGGAGAGCGTCGTGCCGATCAGGGCGAGGAACACGGTGACGGCTTCAATGAGCATGAAGGTGCGGCCGTGGCCCGGACCGAAAGCCCAGTCGCCAACGACAACCATCATGTCGCCGATCGGGGCGGCCGAACCTGTGGCCGTCGTCATGGGGTAGCCGCTATTTAAAAAGTAGTTGGCGGCGAAATACTCGAACAAGTAGCAGAAGGCGCCCTGAACGAGCAGGGATGTGATGACAGCGATCGGAACGTCACGCTTTGCATTCTTCGCTTCGCCGCCCATTGCGGTTACCGATTCGAATCCGACCAGGATCAGAATCGCGACGGTGGCTTGCACGAACATCCAGTTGAAGCTGTGAACGCCGACAACGGACTTGCCGTTCGGGTGCGTCATGAAGTTGCCATTCGAATCCGACCACGGGTAGCTGACGTGGTAGGGAACGACTTGGCCAGCGGCGTCGGTCTTGCAGGTTGGAACTTGCGTCGTCGCGTTGCGCAAGATGTTGCCCTGCGCGTCTGTGGCGAATTCGCACTGGTATGCGTCGCTGGTGGTCGCATCCCACTGATAGGCGACCGTGCCCGGTGCGTGATTCAGACGGTAGCCAATCGCCATGACGGCAAACACAATCAGCGCGGAGATCTGGATCACGTTGATGGCGATGCTGACGGCCGTAGAGCCGTTGACGCCGCGGTGGGCGATGTATGCGACGCCGAAGGAAAACAGAATCGCGACCAGCATCATGAACATCGGGCCGGGGTTGGCCGAGCTCATGAAGTTGGGCCAAAGAGTGCCGGTGACGTAACCGCAGAAAACACCGGTGACGGCAACCATGACGCCGGGGTAGATCCAGTAGTAGAGGTGAGAGCCCCAGCCTACGGCGAACTTCATTACGCGGGCGTATTTCCAGGCTTTGTCGTGATTGAGGAAGGCTTGCTCGGCAAAATAGTAGGAACTGCCGGTGCCCGGATACAGCTTCGCCATTTCGGCGTAACAAACGGCAGTCGCCAAACAAAGCAGAAGCGCAAAAAGAATGCCTATCCACATCGACGGAGCCGTCGATCCTTCTGTCGCTTGTGGGGCGAAGGTGAGCCAAAGGAAGGCGCCGGGGGCGATGAGCGCCATCGCGTTCATCGTTAACCCGGTTAGTCCTAAGGTTGCCTGCATCTCCCCGGTAGTCTTCTCGGCCATGTAATTCTCCTTAAAAAGTTTCAGCTCGGGTAGCTGAGGGCCGGAGAGTATACGCAAGTATGATGGCAGTAAAATGCAACGTTTTGATGTAAGGGATAGGCTTTTTCGATGATGGGAGGGCGGCCTGCCTCCCCGGGACCCTAAAATAATGCCTTGGATGGGTTTGGGGGCGAATGCTACGCTTCGGGCCGGGCGCGAAATATGAAGATTTTGGGCTTTCTTATTCTGCTGGCCGGCTGGGCCATCGTCCTGGCTGCACTGGTTCTGCTTGCCAAAGAAGGCGCGCGGGGCGTCTTTGTGTTTGCCGGGGTCGGCGTTGAAGTGACCGGCCTGGTCCTTGTAATTCGTGCCCACATGGCGCCGAGTGGCCTGGGAGACTAATGCCCCCGAGTGCGCCAACTTTCTCTGACGCAACGACAGTCCTCTGCATCGGGCTGATTCTGGTTGTGCCTCTCGCCATTGCCGGACTTTCGCTGATCAATACGGGCCTCGGACGCTCGCGTAGCGCGGCGCACATGATGATGTCTTCGCTCGGAGTGATCTCGGTGGCCGCCATTGTGTATTTCCTCGTGGGCTTCGCGTGGCAAGGATATCTGGACAGCGCGGGCTACTTTTTTACCCTCGGCGGCAAGCAGTGGAACTGGCTTGCGGCGGAGCGATTCTTTCTGCGTGGATTGCCGCTCGATGGGTCGGCGCCGTCGCTTTCGCTTTGGCTTGAAATGCTCAGCGTGTGCTTGGCTGCGATCATTCCCCTGGGCGCCGGTGCCGACCGGTGGCGAATGAGCGCGATGCTGCTCTCGACGATGTTGCTGGCGGGGTGGACCTATCCGCTGTTTGCGCACTGGGTGTGGGGCGCAGGATGGCTCTCGGCATTGGGCGCAAATTACGGACTCGGACAAGGATTTCTCGACGTGGGCGGTTCGAGCACGATTCATTGCGTTGGAGGGCTGACGGCGCTTTCGATCGCCTGGATATTGGGGCCGCGGCGCGGGAAATATTCGCGCGAAGGGACGCCGATGGCGATCCCCGGGCACAACGCCGTGTATATGACCTTTGGCTGCCTGCTCGCGTTGATGGGGTGGATCGGGCTGAACGGTGCGGGTGCAATTCTGTTTGCGGGTGTCGATCCGGGCGCGACAGTTTTGATCGGCGTGAACACGCTACTGTCGGCGGCGTCGGCAGGACTGACCGCCGCCATCATCACCAAGATTCGATTTCGCAAGCCGGATGTGTCGTTGAGTGTGAACGGGTGGGTTGGCGGCCTGGTGGCGAGCAGCGCGGCTTGCGTCTATATGTTGCCTCCCGAGGCTGTGGTCGTCGGCGCAATCGCCGGTGGACTGGTGACGCTCTCGATCGAATGGTTTGAGTTGAGGCTGGGGGTCGATGACCCGGGCGGCGCGGTTTCCGCGCACGGATTGGGCGGGCTATGGGGCGTGCTTGCGGCCGGGCTGATCGGGAGCGCCGCAAACGGGCATGGCCAGCTGCTGGCCCAAATTGTCGGGATCGCGACGCTGCTGGGCTTCGTATTTCCTTTGACCTACGGAATGAACTGGCTGCTTGATCGTATTCAGCGGCAACGGGTGGAACAGGAGGGCGAGCGGCAGGGAATGGATTTATTCGAGTTAGGCGCCGGAGCGTATCCCGAGTTTGTCACCCACAACGACGAGTCTTCGCAGCGCGGAATGTAACAAAACAAGTGCCTTGGTCGATTGTTAACTTTCTGGAACAACCGTTTTCCTGTATTGACAATCCAAGACTTGTGGTTCTAGGCTTGCTAGGTAGCCGGTAAGTTCCGGAGGTTCCATGACTTCGATGTTGCGCAGAGCGGCGATAGCCGGCGGCGTGGCGCTTTTGAGCGCTGCCGCAGCAATGGCTGCGGACGTGCCGACGGGTGTGATTGCAAATGCTGAATTTGCGAAAGTGGATGGCTCCCAGGCCGCGCTTGGCGCTAACGTTTACTCCGGCGATGTACTCACGACATTCGAAAACGGATCCTTGCGTTTGCGCATTGGATCCGGGCAAGTCTTCATGCTGGCTTCTTCCGATGCGACTCTGACGCAGGATCATGGGCGCATGGATGTTCTGGTGAGTCACGGCACGACCGGTTTTTCCGGCACGTCGGCTGATCCTCTTGAAGTTGAGACTCCGGTCGGTGTTCTTCGTCCCGCGAACAATTCGCACGCTTTCGGGCAAGTGACGATCCTCGGACCCAAGCAGGTTCAGATCACGTCCTACGAGGGGAGTCTGGTGCTTTCGCGGAACGGCGAAGAGCGCGTGATTGCGGCCGGCAAATCGTACAGCGTCTCGCTGGCCTCGGCATCGGCGATTCCTGCTTCAGCGTCCTCGGCCGCAGCAAGTCCACAGGGCGGTCAGGGAGCTGGATCGAATGGCAATGGCGGCCAGTGGATTTTTGATGCGGTCGTGATCGGCGGCGCGGCTGTAGTTGGATACGTTCTGTGGGACGTGCTCAGCGAAAGCCAGTCGCACCCGTAAGCCGAGCGAATTTCCGAGGCTCGCAATTTCCCAATCGTTTTTCCGCGATCGCGCTCTAGTGTGCGAGGACGCGTTCCTTCGCAAATCTTCCCGATCCAAGTTCTTCAATTTTCGGATAAGAAGTCGGAACGGTGAGCGAAAACGCCGGCGGATTTGTGCCTTTCCGAAGCGCTTCGACCAGAAGTTCGATGGCGAGGTACGTGTTTGGAGCCACGGTGACTGTGGCAGCGAGCAAGCCGCTGCGCACGAAAGCCTGTCCAGTTTTGGGAAGACCGTCGATGCCGGTGAAGGGCAGCGCGAGCCATTTTTCGCGCAACACCGGATCAGCGATTTCCTGAATCGCCTTGCGCGCGCCCATGGCCATCGAGTCGTTCTGCGCGACGAACATGTCGATCGAAAGTTTCTGCGATGTGGAAAGACGCGCCCACGACAAAACGCTCTTGTAGCCGCTGTCTTCAGTCCACTTTCCGCGCAGGAGAATCAAATTGACGTTGGCCGGTTTGCGCTGCTGCATTCCGCGCAAACGCAGACCCACCGCCGGATAGTCGGCAGGTCCTTGAATGTAGACAACGGTGCCACCCCTGGGCAGCAGGGCTGCGACTTGCTGGCCCTGGATGCGGCCGGCCTCCAGGTGATCGCCGCTGATCGAAAACACCGGGACTTTGGTTTGTGCGCGAAGTTCGTTTAGATAAGCGGCTTCGCGATTCATCACAACCCATGCGATTCCGGCGCTTACCGCCGCGCGCGCCACGTGGGGCAGCGATGTACCGCTGGCAGGATCAAGCGCAATGCCGTCAGGCCGCGCTTCCGGTGGCCCCTGGATAAGGCCCAACAGCTGCTGGCTCTGTGTGATGGGGTCGCCATCCGCGTAGAGAATGGAGACATCGGCTCCCAAGCGATGGGCGACTTCCTGCGCCGCCGCAGCTTGTTCGCGTTGATAGTCGTTGTCTTCGGTGACCAGAGAGACGACCAGCCGGAGCCTTTTCACAGACGCCTCCTGCCAAGAATGGGGACTGCAATCAGGTTACTAGAAGCCCGGCAGGGCGAGGATCGAAACAGGTGCAGCAGTGCCTTATGAGAAATCGCTCGGTTTGCCCGCTCCGGCCGACGGGCTCACCCTCAATGGAGCAGCCCGTGCGATTTCGGATCAAAACAGAAGCTTTAGGCCGAACTGAATCTGGCGCGGATTTGTGGCCAACGTAGAAATGAAGCCGGCAGATGCGTTTACGCTCGTTCCGGAAAACACCGTCGTGTTCGGCGGACCGAAATTCACGCGGTTGAAGATGTTGAAGACTTCGGTGCGGAACTGAAGATTCACGCGCTCGGTAATCGACGTGGTCTTGAAAACGGAGAAATCCACATCGGCCAAGCCGGGGCCGCTGAAAGAACCGCGGCCGACATTTCCGTAGGTGCCAAGTGTCGGCAGCGCGAAAGCAGCCGGATTGAACCATTTCGCCGGATTTCCGGTAACGACCGGGCCGGTGAAACTTGCGCTGAAATTGGGCCGATCCGGATTTCGCGTGTCTCCGTCGCCGGACCGATTCGAGCCCACCAGCGGAGTGAACGGGAATCCGCTCAGGAACGTGCTGACGCCGTTCAGCTGCCAACCGCCCGCCAGTTTGCTTGCGACCCCGCTTGTGGAATTCAGCCAATGTTTTCCGGGGCCGATGGGCAATTCATAACGAGCCGAGACGCTCGCTTGATTGGTAGCGTTGAGTGCCGAAGGACCCCAGTCGCGCCGCAGATCGTTTCGGTCCATGATCATTTGCGGTTCGTTGCTCGATTGCGCGATCGTGAGCGCCGAATTCGTATCGAGATTTTTTGACCAGGTGTAATTGGCGCGGAACTGCAGATCGTGAGTGAAGCGATGGTTCACTTCGGTTTGAAGAGCGTTGTAGCTGCTGTTGCCTTCGTTGTACCAGAAAAAGCCGGCGCTCAGATATTTGTTGGGGCGTGTTCCAATCGGAATGTACTGCGTTCCCTGGGTGACCGTGCCGGCGGTTCCAACGCCCCCGCTTGCGCAGGTGGCCGTCGCGCAAATCTGTGCGGGAATGCTGTTGGGATCGACGGCGACAAATCCGTGGTAGCCGTGTGAACCGAGATAGGAAACCCGAACAGAGGTGCTCTGGTTGAGCTCCCGTTCGATTCCGAAGTTCCACTCTTCCACGGTCGGGGTCTTGGCGTTCGGCTGCACGCCCTGCGGCGCGTAGGTCGCGCAAGGCGGGGGTACGCCCGGACCGCAGGTTGCTTCGCTGAAACCGGGCGCGATCGGCGCAATCGAAGAGAGAGCGCCGGTAAATGTCAGCGAGCCGTTGTAAGGTGGAAGCGAATTCAGCAGAAATGACAGATCGTCAATCAGCGAGTAATAGGTTCCAAATCCCGCGCGGACGGCGGTTTTTCCATTGCCGAACGGATCCCAGGCCAACGAGACTCTGGGGCTGAAGAGTTTCTTGGCGTTGTTCGTCGTGAATACCGAGCCGCCGACGACCGGGTTCGTGACCAGCACGCCCGTTGAATCGGTCACGTAGTCGGCAGCGCGTCCCTGAACTGCGTTCCAACCGGTGGTGAATTCGTGGCGAAGGCCCGCCTCGAGCGTCAGCCTTCGATTGAGCTTGATCGTATCGTCGACGTACCACGCGCCGAACAAACTGCGCCATCCGATCGCGTGCGCGCTCGGAACTACCTGGAAGGTGGCGCCGGTCCCGGTGACGTTGCCCTGAAGAAACGAGGTGAGGTTCGCAAACGCGGCGACGCCTGCCTGGCGCGATGCCGCAAATTCGTTGTCCTGCAGCCGCTGGAACCACACACCAAAGCTCAGTTGGTGCTTGCCCCTGGTGAGCTGGATGTCGTCGGTGTAGGTAAACAGGTTTCTGCGATTCCAGACGCCCGCCGCATTGTTGGGGCCCGCAGCAGTGATTGTGCCATTGCCGCTAGTCGTTGAGACGCCGCCCCCGATCGTGATTCCGCCGGGACCGGCTCCCGTCACAAAGTCCAGGCTGGACGGGATGGACGTGAGCGGATCGGAGATCAGATTGAAACCCGCGCGCGAGAAGCCGAAGCGAGCCGTATTCAACAGATCCGGCGAAAACGTATGCATCTCCTGCAGGCTTGCAACTTGCATGCGGAGTGTGGAGACCGAAGCAAAGAGCGGATCGACGAGCGGGATCCGGCTGTTGCCGTCATCAACCGTATAGGCTCCGGTGATGGTGTCTGTCGAACTCAGATAGTAGTCGGTGCGGAATGTGCCGAAATCCTCGCGAATGTACTGCTTGGGATTGCTGTGCGAAAAGGCCGTGCCGCTCGGAACGCCGTTCGATAGCAACTCGGAGCTTGCGCCCGGATCGGGCTGCGGCCAGAACGTCATGTAATTCAGCATGGCCGAGTTGAGGTTGGATACCTGCTGATAGGAATTGGTCGAAGTGTTCCAGAGGAAGCCCATACGCGCTTCCGCGTCAGGCACGACACTCACACTGCTCAACGTGTAGGCCTGACGAAACCCCTCGTAGTTGCCGAAAACGAACCAACGATCCTTCTCTAACGGTCCGCCCAGCGCGCCGCCGAACTGGTTTTGTTCGAAAGGTGGCTTGACGCCCGGCAGCGTGAAATAGTTGCGCGCGTCGACGGCGCTATTGCGCATAAACTCAAAAACGGATCCGTGCAGGTTGTTCGTGCCCGACTGCGTAACAACGCTCACCTGCGCGCCGGCGCGCTTTCCGTAGGCCGCCGAATAATTGTTCGTGAGCACGTTGAATTCGCGCACCGCATCAATTCCGAGGAGCTGGCCGCTTACGCCGCCCGGTGTGATCGCCAACTGGCTCGAACCGGTGTATTCAATGCCGTTCAGAAGGAACAGGTTTTCGGCAGTTCTGCGCCCTGCGACCGAAAACGTGTTGCCGTTGCTGGTGCTGGTATTCGCGCTCTTCAGCGCGTAGTTGATCGTTCCGGGATTCAGAGTGATGAGGTTGTCAAAGCTGCGGCCGTTGAGCGGCAGATCCTTTACTTCCTGCTCACCGACCAGCCCGGCGATCGAAGATGTGGTCGTATTAACGACGGGCGCATCCGACACGACTGTGATTTCCTGCACGACCTCGCCCACTTCAAGCTGCAGAATTACTGTCGCGTTTTGTCCGACTTCCAGGTTAATGCCCGTGTGGACCGTGGTTTTGAAGCCGGTTTTTTCGGCCCGGATCTCCTGCGGACCGAGAGAAAGGCTGAAAATTTCGAAATTTCCCGTGGCGTCGGTTGTTGTGGACTTGGTGGCGCCGGTTTCAAGGCTCTTGGCGGTCACCGTAGCGCCGCTCAATCCGCCGCCGGTTGCGTCCTCAACGCGGCCGGAAATCTCGCCGGTAACCTGCGCTTTTAGCGGCGTCGCGCCCCATACGAGCGAAACAAGCGCGAGACAGGCGGCGAAGAGCAGCCGCTGCGAAATTGATTTGGGGATGCGGCACACGGTGGGCACACACAACTGCGTCGGATTGACGGTCATCGCGAGTTTTTACCTTCCCGATGTAAGAGCCGGTTTGGGACACATGATAGCCTAGTTGGCAGACGCACACGACAATGATTTGGTTTCCTCGCCGTGGGTCAAGCGGGCGGCTCTGTGCTATCTTGACGCGCAGGACTCCGGCCTTGGGAGGGAGAAGAAGATGGAGCCCGAAAACATCCGGCGCAGCGATCGCGTAACGATGACGCTGCTGCTGAAGGTTTCCGGAACAGATAGCCAGGGCCAGGAGTTTTCCGATCCGGCCACGACACTCCTGATCAGCCAGCAGGGGGCTGTGATCGCTCTCAAGCGCGATCTACCCGCCGAGCAGCGAATTCATATCCAGCGCGAGGCGCCGCTTGAAGCCCACCGCCGGGCCGACGCGCGGATTGTGGGCCAGTTCGGCCTGCAAAAAGATGATTTCCTTTACGGAATCGAACTGCTCGATCATTCGACCGATCTTTGGGGCGTGGAATTTCCGCCGGTTGCGCAATCGGCCGAAGCCGTGGCGCGCATGCTGCTGGAATGCAGCTATTGCCGACGGCGCGAGGTCGTCTATCTGAACGAGATGGAGCTGCGCACGTTTGAAGCGAACCGGGGGATCGCGCGGCATTGCAAGACGTGTGGCGTGCCGAGCATTTGGATCCAGGCGCCGCACGAAGACCAGAAGAAACTCACGCGGGCAGCCAAGGCCCGGCAAAGCGAGAGTTCGGCCAACAGCGCGCTCACAAACGATCAGCGACATCGGCAACGTTTGCGGCTGAAAACCCGGTTAACCGCTTGCGTGCGCCAGGCGGGCACCGATGACGAATTGGCCGTTTGCGAGGATATTTCTCCGATCGGCGTCTGCTTTCGCAGCAAGAGGCGCTACGACGCGAACGCGCAGGTCGAGCTGGCTGTTCCTTATTCGCCGGATTCAGGGAATATTTTTCTGCCCGCGCGGATCGTTTACTCGGAAGAAATCCCCAAGGCGGGACTGTTTCGGCATGGTACCGAGTATCGGATGAGGTAGAAGGCCAATGCCAAGATCTACTTGTTTTCTCCCCTGACTGCTTCCTGGGAACCGCCCGGCCGCACGAATTGCCCCGCCTCTATGGTCTCGATAGCGCATTCATCGAGCAAGACCTTCATCCGATTTGCGATACGAGGGGTGTCTGGGCTTTTTCGAGAGCGGTCGCCTGCGACCGACTTTGGGCATCTCGCCTCTTCGTGGGCCGCGTTTATAAGCATCACGCGCGAAACGCACAGCCCGGGAGCTAGCCGACGGCGACCGGGGCGCGTTCGTGGCTGCGCCGCGCCAGATAGCGCATGGCGATGTTCAGATGCACGCTGCCTTGGCGCGTTTCAAAGCAGAGAATCGTTGCCTCCGAGTCCTCTCCGGCCTTTTCGACCTGCTCTTCCTTGAGAAGCGATGGTGGCAGCACCTTGAACTGAAAGCCGCGATCGTTCAATTGCGTGACAGCGTTGCCAATGACCATGTTGGCGAGTTCACAGACAGCTTCGGGAACGATCGGATCGGAAGGATCGACCTCGGAGTCGGCAAGAAGGCTCGCAATGTAGGTGGCGGCGGCCGGATCCATGTCCAGAATGATGCGGCCTTCGATTTGACCTCTGAATAGAACTACGGCGGCGGTGCCTTTGCGGCGATAGCCGGCCTCTTCCATGGCGAGATCCGCGATTGTCGCCGGAGCGCGCATCATTTCCGACAGAACGGCGTCGAGAGAGCCGATGAAAGGCTGGATCAGGTCCATTCTCATCGCGCATGCTCCTCGCCAGCCCCGGCCGTGACACCATCGTCGTTCAACACATAGCGGATGATTTCGTAGAGCGCGTCCGGCTTTACCGGCTTCTGGACAAAATGCCTCGCACCCTTCTGCAGAGCGGCGAGAATATTGTCCTGGTAGCCGACCGAAGAGACCATTACGATGCGCGCCTCGGGATGCTCCTGCACGATGCGCTCGACGGCCTCGATGCCTTCCATCTGCGGCATCGTGATGTCCATCAGCACGATATCCGGCTTGACGCGCGCGTATTCGGCAATGGCGGAGACGCCGTCGCCGGCTTCGCCGGCGATTTGACCGCCGAACGACTCGATCAGCCGCGCGAGGCTCTTGCGGGCGAAGACCGAGTCATCGACGACCAGATAGCGCACGGGCTGTGAGTCGCTTTTGCGGGTGAGTGGTTCGAACTGTTTCATGACGATCTCCTTCGTGAAGCCGTTTCTTCGGTATCTGAATCCTGCAAATTTGCCTGTGTGGCCTCGGGCGCAAGATCCCCTGCGCACTTGTTGATGAGAGCCTCGGCAAGGCCGGCGAGACTGACAATGCGCTGAGCAAAGCCTCGTTCGATGGCCGCGCGAGGCATGCTGTCGACTACGCAGCTTTCCGGGTTTTGCGCGATCGTGAAACCGCCGGCCTCACGAATTGCACCGAGGCCTGCCGCCCCGTCTTCTCCCATACCCGTCATGAGTACACCAATCGACTTGCGGCCGAATTCCTGAGCGACGGACCCGAAAAGGACGTCCACCGAAGGACGATGGCCGTTGACGCGCGCCTGGTCGACAAGAATGACGACGTTGCCGTGCTCCATGCGGCGAACTTTGATGTGCCGGTCGCCGGGGCATACCAGCACGCGGCCCGCGAGCAGCAGGTCGCCGGACTGCGCGTGCTTCACCTCAAGCGCACAGGATTCGTCGAGGCGGTGTGAAAACATTTCCGTAAATCCCTCGGGCATGTGCTGCACGACGACAATACAGCCGGGGAAATCGGCCGGTATCTGCGAAAGCAGGTATTGCAAGGCCTGCGGGCCTCCGGTGGAAACACCGATCGCCACGATTCGCGACGGCCAGCGCGGCTGCGTCGAGAACTTGCGCGGCCCTTTGCGACTTTCGTTCGGGACCGTGTAAATCATTTTCGGAGCGCCGGCCGATGCCGCAGCCTTCACCTTGAGCGCAAGTTCCGAAGCGATCTGTCGAATGTGACCGCGAGCCGCGTCTCGCGGCTTGGTAACGAAGTCGAATGCTCCAAGTCCGAGCGCCTTTAGCGTGAGCGAGGCGCCTTCTTCGGTATGAGCGCTCACGACGATTACCGGCACATGATGCTTGCGCGTGATCTGGCGCAGCATCTCCATGCCGCCCATGCGCGGCATGTCCAGATCGAGCGTTACGACGTCGGGCTTCAGTTCCTCGATTTTCTTCAGGCCTATCTCGCCATCCATCGCGGTGCCGACCACTTCGATGGACGAATCGTGAAGCAGCGCATCAGGAATCAGCTTGCGCATCAAGGCCGAGTCATCGACGACGAGCACGCGGATATTGGGTTTCATGCGATGGCTCCCACCGCAGGAATCCGCGCGAGGCGCGATACGACCGCGGGAACGTTGAGGATGAGAACGACTGTGCCATCGCCAAGGATCGAGGCGCCGCTGACCAGAGGCGAGTTGAGAAGCTCGTCTTCGAGCGCCTTGATGACGAGCTCTTCCTCTCCAACCAGAGCGTCCACGGCGAGGCCGAAGCGGCGCGTGCCGGCGTCGATAACGACGATGAACGTGCGGCGACTGTGGTCGGCGGCGCGTGGCGCCAGGTCGTCGAGTCGAGCCAGCGTAAGCACCTGCTCGCGCAGGCGGAAAACTTCGTGGCCATCGACGCGGTGCACCTCGTCCTCATTGATGCGCGTGATCTCGAGCACCGAAGCGAGCGGTACGGCGTAGAGACGGCTGTGGGCACGGAACAGAAGCGCCTGAATGCTCGCCAGAGTAAGCGGAACGAGCAGGCGAAACGTTGTTCCTTCGCCGGGCGTGGAGCGAATTTGAATGCTGCCCTTGAGGCTTTCGATGGTCGACTTGACCACGTCCATGCCGACACCGCGGCCCGAGATCTCCGTTATTTCGTCAGCCGTGCTGAGGCCGGGTGCAAAAATGAGCTGGAGTATCTCGGCCTCGTTCATGCGTTGCGATTCCGACTCGGTGATGAGCGAGCGCTCGATGGCGCGGCGGATAATCTTTTCGCGTTCGAGCCCGCGGCCGTCGTCGGAGATTTCGATCACCACCTGATCCCCATCATGAAACGCGTCGAGCTTGATGACGCCCTGCGGTGGTTTTCCGGCCACGTGCCGTTCTTCGAGAGATTCGATGCCGTGGTCAGCCGCGTTGCGGACCAGATGCGAAATCGGCTCGGCCAGCGCGTCGAGGATGCTCTTGTCGAGGTCGGTGTTCTGGCCGGCGATTTCGAGCGTGATTTCTTTCTTGCGCGAGCGAGCCACGTCTCGAACCACGCGCGGGAAGCGCCGGAACAGTTGATCGACCGGCACCATCCGGATTTTCATCACCGATTTTTGCAATTCGCCGAGCACGCGGGATTGAAAGGAAAGCGCATCGGAGAACTTCGTGTGCAGAGGGTCTTTCGCGTGCGCTTTGTTGAACTCGGTGATGGCCCGCTGCAGCATCGACTTGCCGATAATCAGTTCACCGACCAGATTCAGGACCGCGTCGATGCGGCCGGCGTCCACCCGCAAGGAGTTTTCCGAGGCGCGGACCAGAGGCGACACGGCGGGCTGCGCTTTGGCGCCGTGCGTGACTTCGGCGGCGACCGCAGCTGCTTCCGATTCGAGCAGGATGTCGAGCAGATCGCGCGCCGGCACATGTTCGCTCGTGATCGCCGGATAGATATCGATCGACTCGACGATCGAGGGAACCCGGCAGTGCTCCCTGATCCACTCGGCAGTCTTGGCGGCTTCCAGAGCAACTTCAACCAGGGAGACACGGACCTCTGTAGCGGCCTCCGGGTCGGGGCGGAAGGCGAGAATCTTGCCGGCACCCGACAGCGCCTTGCGAATGAGCTCAATTGCAGCGGCGGCCAGGACGGTTTGTGGATCCAGGTGCACAGCGATATGGAAGACGGCTTCGCCGCGATCCACGGCATCGGCGATCAGCAGCCGCTCATATTCGGTCCACGAGAACGTTGCCTCGCTTGAGGAATCCGCTGTTTGTCCCTCGGGCTTGCGAATCAAGCGCTCGATGTGTTCGCGGAGCGCTTTTCCAGAAGGCGGCTGCAGCCGGTTGCGATAGGCCGCGAGCATCTCATGGAACGTGTCGGCAGCCATGAGCACAACTTCAGCGGTCGGTGCCCCGCTTTCGCGCGCAACTTCCGGCGTGAGAACTTCTTCGAGACCGTGCGCGAGCTCGCTCAATTCGCGGAACCCGCAAGCGGCTGAATCGCCCTTGAGTGTGTGAACGGCACGACGGACGCGGCGGAGTTCTTCGGTGTCGTCCGGGCGCTCTTCCAGCGCGAGCCCCGCCTCATTCATCCCCTGCAGGATTTCCTCGGCGCTCTCAAAAAAGAGCTCGCGAAGCTCGGCGGCGTGTTCGTCTGAGAAAAAGCTCACTTGGCCGCCTCGATTCGCTGGTACACGGTCGCGTTGTTCTGATGGATCATGTGGAACTTGGTGCTCAGGCCAAAAAGGCTTTCCGCGTGGCCGACGAACAGATACCCCTCCGGATTCAGGCAGTGATGGAACTTTTCGATGAGGCGCTTTTGTTCGGCTTCGTCGAAATAGATCATCACGTTGCGGCAGAAAATCGCGTCGTTGCGCTGCGGAAGGAATTCCGCTTTCAGGTTGTGGAAGTCGAACTGGACCAGATGTTTCAGCGCGGGCTTGACTGAATATTTGTCGGCGATTTTTTCGAAGTAGCGGAGACGCGTGGTGTAATCGACCGACTCCATCTGCTGTTCGGTGTAGACGCCCTGCTGCGCGGTCAGAAGGGCCGAGTAGTTGATGTCCGAAGCAAGAATCTCCACCTTCCACGGCGGCGGAATCAGCGGCTTCGGCGTCGGCATTTCGAACGGGAGAGGATTGCGGAGATAGTAGTAAGCGAGCGCGTCGCAAACCAGGATGGCGAGCGAGTAAGGCTCCTGGCCCGTCGAACAGCCGGCGCTCCAAATGCGCAGCGACCAATCGCGCCGTTCCTGTTTGCGGCGAAGCATGTCTTCAAGAACTGTTTTCTGAAACAGATCAAGCTGCGGCTTGATGCGAAAAAAGCTGGTTTCGTTGACGGTAAGGTTCTCGAGCAGCGCGCCGAGTTCCTGTTTTCCTTCACGGCTGGTCAGCAGGCGGTAGTAGGCGTAAAACGAATCGACGTTGCACACCTTCAGCCGGCGTTGCAGCCGATCGCGCAGAAAATGGGTGCGGCGCTCGTCGAAATACATGCCGCACTCCTGATAGACGAGCGTTTGCAGAAGCTTCAATTCGGCGTCGGTGAGAGTAATCTGCGCTGTGAGTACGGACATTGGCCCTCGAAAGTTCTCCGCTGCGGATTCTTACGAGCGGACCGGCTGGCTTTGAGAAACACTCGCCGCCACCTCGGCCGCTTCTTCCAGCCGGCTGAGTTCGCCGCGCTGCAACATACGATTCAGGTCGAGCAGGATCACGAGCCTGCCGTTCAGCTTGCCCACGCCCGTGATGAAGTTCAGCTCGCCTTCGGGAAACACATTGCTGGGATGCTCGATTTCCGAAGGGGGAATGCGCAGGACTTCCGAGGCCGAGTTGACGATCAAACCGATGGCCCGTTTTTCCAGTTCGACGACGACCACGCGATTCTTCTTGTCAAACTCGATCAGCGTTTCACCGAACCGCTTGCGCAGATCGACGACCGGAATGATCCTGCCCCGGAGGTTGATTACTCCTTCGACGTATTCCGGCGCGTCCGGAACCGCGGTGATGTCCGGAACGCGAATGATTTCGCGCACGATCGAAATGGGCAGGCCGAACGTTTCGCGCCCGATTCGAAAACCAACGAGCTGGAGGTCTTTGTCCATGGGTCCCGGGGCCCTCAGGAGATCGCCGTCTCCACGTAATCCATCGACTCGTGCTCTTCGCTGGCAAAACCAGACGCGCGCTGTGCGGCACGGCGAGAATCGGGCCGAGCGACGTCAATGGCAAATCGATCCATCGAGCTGAGCAGGTTGTGGGAGAGCTTGGACATCTGATCTGCAGCCGCGGCAAGTTCTGTCGAGCTGGAAGTGGATTGCTGAACCAGTTCGCGCATGCGCTCCATCGCGCGAACAACGGCTTGCGCGCCGGACGCCTGTTCCTCGACCGACGAGTTGATTTCCTGCGTGATTTCGGTGAGACGGCTGGTAGCTTTTGCAATCTGCGCAGAGCCGGAGGATTGCTCCATCGTGGCCGCGCCGATTTCCTGCGAATATTTGTAGACTTCCGAAACGACGTCCGAGATCTTCTCGAGCGCGACGCCGAGCTCCTTGTTGAGCACCAGCCCCTCTTCGACCATCGAGGTGCTCTTTTCCATGTTGGACACCGCTTCGCGCGCCTCGCTCTGGATGCCCTGGATCAGCTCGGAAATTTCCTTGGTTGATTGCGTGGACTTTTCAGCGAGCTTGCGCACTTCCTCGGCGACGACGGCGAAGCCAAGGCCGTGTTCGCCGGCGCGCGCGGCTTCAATCGCCGCGTTGAGCGCAAGAAGGTTGGTCTGTTCGGCGAGATTGTCGATCACTTCGATGATCTTGCCGATGTCGTTGGCGCGGCGGCCGAGTACGTCAATGATGTTGGCGGAAGATTGAATTGACTGGCTCGTGCGGTTGAGACCCTTGGTGGCCTTGTCCATCGTGGTGCGGCCGGTCTGCGCCTCTTCGCGCGAACGATGAGAAATTTCAACCAGCATCTTGGCCGTGTCGGCCACGCGCTGAATCGACGTGACCATCTGATCGATCGAAGCAGAGGTTTCTGCGACGCTCGATGCCTGCACTTGCGTGTTCTTCACGACGTTCTGCACGTTGACGCTCATTTCGTGCATGGTGGAGGTAACTTCATCGATTGCCGATGCCGCCTGCACGCTTACCTTGGCCGATTCATCGGAAGCGCCGGCCATCTGGCTGGCGCCGCTGGCAACTTGCGAGGCGCTATCGCGCACCTGCCGGACAAGTTCGCGCAAACCTTGCGTCATCTGTGCAAAGGCGCGCGCCATCGTGTCGCGCTGGGAACGCGGCTTCACAGAAACAGAAAGCTGCCCGCCGGCGATGGCGGACGAGACAGACGCCATTTCGCGGAGGTGCCGGATCATGTTGTTGAAATTGTCGGAAAGGATTCCGACTTCATCGTCGCGGCGGATGTCAATGGATTGATCAAGGTCGCCGCTCTCTCCGATACGTCGCGCCACTTCGATCAGGTGATTCAGAGGATCGGTGATCGACTTGGCAGTGCGGAATGCGATGAAACCGCCAATGATTGCGGCGAGGATCGTGCCGGAAATCGTGACAAACGCATTCCACATCGTGGCCGAGGACGTCGAGTCATTGGCCTGCCCTTGCGCCTGTTCGATGCTGCGGCCGGCCTCGTCGAGCAAGCTGCCCGACTTGTTCGTCCAGGAATAAGGATCGTGCTGGAGGTAGTAGACCTGAAGATCGGAGACGGTCGTATTGCCCGAGTCGACCTGATGCCGCTTGGCGATCATGGGCTTGGCAAAGCTCTCGGCCCAGTTGTTCTCGTTGTCTTCGACATCGGCGAGAGTTCCGCGCAACGTCGCGTCGCTGGCTTTGGCTTCGCTGTCTTTCAGAAGATTCTGAACGTCGACGATTCCTTTGTTCGTGTTGTCCTCGTCACGCGCGTCGCCGCTCAGCAAATAGCTGCCAAGATGGAGACGGTTTTGCATCACCTGGTACCGAACGTTGTCGATGGCTCGCACCTCTTCCATCGTGGCGTTGGCAACCGAGCGAGCTGAATATTGGCGCGAAACCGTAAAGACGTTGAATATCAATAGAACCGACATGATCACCAGGATCGCGCCGAATCCCTGGTACAGCTTCTTCTGGATCGTCATCTTGAAGCTCCTCCGCCCTCGCCCATTTTTTGGCCTGCGCGCGTTGTGCCGTGCCGCTTGCTCTCAGGCAGAGGCCGTGTGCGCGCGGAAAATCGGAAGGCGTCAGCTGACGCCGTCGAATTGAAATTCGATTATTTCCACCGTGTCGGCTGGACCGGGTTCAAACCGCCATTTTGTAAGGGCGTCGGTCGCTGCGTTCACCAACACCGGGCTGCCCCCGACAACCTTGGTGCTGATCACGTGGCCGTCGGCCGCAATCGTCGCCTCGATCTTTACTCGCCCGGTGATGTGAGCCGAGCGCGCGATATCCGGATACGAAGGCACAACTTTCGAGCGAACCTTGCGCCCGCTCGAATCGGCCGAAACGTTTTGCGCCCGCAGCGTGAACGGCGTTATAGACGTGCCCCCCAGCAACAGCGCGATCACGAAGCTCGTAAACCCAAGTTTGCGATTCATGGAAAAGGGCCCTCCCGCCTGGTAATCCACTGAGGAAAATGCAATGGCGATGCCATGTCCGGTCGGTACTTTTACCTGGTGTTTCCAAATGTTCGAGAGCCTTGTAACCATATGATTCTAAAAATGTTCTCGTTTCCCGGCCAGCGGCTAGGCAGCGACACCAGAGAGCGCGGGCGTCTCAAGCCAGGCTCGCGGTCGCATGAGGTGTCTCACGCTGCGACGCGCGTGCGATTGTCTGTTTCAACACGCCTGTCCGCGCGATCGATTGACTCAATTTGAGATTCCCTAGTACGGTCAACGTGCTAGGCGAAGCGCGCGCTGCCCCCAACCTCCATGCGTGCACTAGGACAGTTACGAGAAAACTCCTCGCGCCCCGAAAGGTTCTTCGGGGGCCTCCTTGCATATTTCCCCGGAGCCGCGAACCAGATCGTTCGCGAGTTCCGTTCTCCATGCGCCAAGCCGGTGTATGTGTGCGCCCTGGTCCTTCCGGGAGAGAGAGCTAAGGTACGTCGTGACCGATGACCGAAAATTGCAGCTCCTGATCGTCGATGACGAGCAGAGCATTCGCCGCCTGTGCATCACGGTCGGGCAGGGAATGGGATTCGCATGCAAGGAGGCCGAATCGGCCGAGGCTGCGCTCGAATCGCTTGAAGCCGCGCCCGCCGACATTGTTCTTACCGACCTGAAGCTGCCCAATCTCTGCGGCACCGACCTGCTGAGAAAAGCCAAGGAACTTTTGCCGCGCGCTGAAATCGCGATCATGACCGGGCACGGATCGATCGAGTCCGCCGTCGAAGCGATGCGCCACGGCGCATATGACTACATCGAAAAGCCGTTTCGCGTCGAGAAGCTACGACAGCTCTTGCAGCGGATGGCGGAGAAAGTCCGCCTGGTTGCTGAAAATCATTTTCTGCGCGAGCGCATGGATACTGAGACCCACCTGGACGGCATCATCGGTTCATCGACAAAAATTCAAGATGTGTTGCGGATGGTGTCGCGCTTGAAAGACGGACGGACCCCGGTGCTGATTACGGGCGAGAGCGGGACCGGAAAGGAATTAATCGCGCGCGCGATCCACTATCGCGGTCCGCTTGCAGAGACGCCGTTTATCGCAGTGGACTGCGGCGCGCTGGTCCCCACGCTGATGGAAAGCGAGCTTTTCGGCCATGAAAAGGGCGCTTTTACAGGGGCATTGAAGGCCAAAGCGGGCCTCTTTCAGACCGCCAATGGTGGAACGATTTTCCTCGATGAAATCGGCGAACTGCCGCTCGAGATGCAAGCCAAGTTGCTGCGTGTGCTGCAGGAGAAAGAAGTCCGGCCCGTGGGCAGCAATTCCAAAGTATCGGTTTCTGTGCGCGTGATCGCCGCGACCAATCGCGATCTTGAGGGTGCCTATCGCGCCGGAACTTTTCGCAAGGATCTCTATTTCCGTCTGAACGTCGTCACGATCCATCTGCCCAGCTTGCGCGAGCGGAGATCCGATATTCCTCAACTCGTGCACTGCTTCCTCGATCGCTACGCGCCGGGGGAAAACATTCAAGTGACGGCGCCTGCCATGAAAACTTTCTTGAACTACGATTGGCCGGGAAACGTTCGCGAGCTCGAAAACTGCATCGCACGGGCCGTGGCGTTGGGCGATCACCGGACGATTGACGCCGTCGACCTGCCGGCAACGATTCGCGGGAATGAAGATAACAGTCACGGGGCGGACACAACTTCGTCGACAACGGCGCTTGCCGAACTTGAGCGCATGACCATTCTTCGCGTTTTCGAACAGGCTGGCGGCGACAAAAAGCTTGCGGGCAGGATGCTCGGCATCAGCCGCGCAACTCTTTACAGGAAGCTCAAGCTCTACAATATTCCGCTTCGCTCCTCGCACGGGGGGCTGCCCGAACCAGTGCACAGCGCAAATTGAGACAAGGATCGGCGCCGACTGCGCACGTCGCGAAGCAAGCAAACCTGGACGTTCTCTGAGACGCCGACTGTTTCATCATGAGACAGCCTTAGAACACTCCAACCCTCCGCGCAATTCAAGCCGCTCATTACAAGCAACTTAGAGCAGCCGACTCCCGCCCGCTTTTGGTCCGCTTATTGCAGTTCACACCGGGGCAAATCGCTCGGAAACAACAACGGCGTGATTTTCGCGTTTCGCGCCCGCAGAAACTCGCTTCGGCGGACGATGAGAGGAATCGAAGTCTGGTGGCACGCAAAGCCGCAATTGAGACACGAGTGGATGGCGCGACGTGCATTGAGAAACTCGCGCAGCTTTTTCCGAGCGCCTCGCCCGTGCGCATCCCTGTGAGAGTCACGGCGCTTGGCGTACACCGGCGCCGGCTCGAGGAGCAGACCACAATCGAATTCGGAACGCCGCAGGAAGTGCTGTTTGCTTCGACGCTGCCGCTGGAATTCGAAGATCGCGTGCGCGTCGCAAATGCCGATGGTTCGCTCGATGCACGCGCCACGGTAATCGCCGTTCGCTACGACGGCGGACGAAAGGCTATCGCCGCGCGGTTCGCGGGCGAAGTCGGAAACTGGATCATCAAACCATGAGCCCAAAAACACCCGGGACGACGCTCGCGCCTCCGGAATTGAGCAAGAACCTTACACCGGCAGCGGCTGCGCAACTTGACGCGGCCTCCCTGTGGAAGGAGGCGCGGCTCGTTTACCCGCTCTACGCCGCGCTCTCGACGCAGTTCAGCCTGGAACCGTCGCCCTACGCCGAAGGCGAGATGCCGCCAGCCCGGCCGACGCGACCGATTTTCGATCGCCACATTGAATGGATGAATGCGATCGACACGAAAGTTCTTGCTTATCAGGTCCGCCAGATTCCCTCCGAGACGCTCAACGGCAAGGAAGAAAGCCTTCGCGCGTTCATTCAGCGGCAGATGCGCAAACCGGAAAAAGCCAACTCCGATCGAGACAAAATCGACTTGCTGCTCGTGCAGTATTTCGCGCTTTGCGCGCCCGAGGAGCTCTATCACAAGCCGATTGGCCTGGAGGACGTTGCGCGCGTACTTTCGCCCGTCTTGAAAGAAGCCGACCCGACGCCGCTCGAATGGTGCGTGCCGCTCGACGAAATTCTCGGCAAACTGTCGCAGTGCCGCAGTTTGCGCGACCTGCTCGAGCACGGATTGCTCGAACAGGGCCGCATGCTGAAGGACGCGGCAGGTCCCATGTTCTACGATCCGGCGGCGCTGGTAGCCTTCTGCCGGTTCAATTTCGTGCTGCGGCGTACGTTCATTCAATTGCTGCATGCCGACCTCGCGGCAGTGAAGGATGCGGTGAACGCGCTCGAAGCGAAGGGCGTGAAGACCGCCGATTGCCGGCGCGCAGGATTTTCCGCGGCAGAGACGACGGTTCATTTGCGGCAGTTCTGCGAAAACTGGCGCCAGCCTTTTCAGAAGGACTACACCGAAAGCTCGGTCACGCATGCCTTTGAGCAGTTGCTCGCTTTGCGGGCCGATCTGGAAGAAGTTCTGGCGCGCGTGAATTCCGCTTCAGCACCCGCCGCTGCGACGCCGGCCAAGCAAGAGCCCAAGGTCGATGGCGCTGCCTGGGAAGAGATGATGCAGTCGAGTGCGTCGGAAAGCTTTTTCGCTGAGCCGGAACCCCCCAAACCTGTCGAAGCGCACGAAGAGCCGGCGCTTGTTGTCGCGCCGCCTGCTGCGGCTCCGGCCGCCGCCGCAAAACCGGCGGCGCCCGCACCTGCTCCGCCTGCCGATCCGTTGATGGATGCCGACAAGTGCCTGGAAGCGATCTGGGAGCAACTGATCGCGGCGCCGCCTTCGCGCGGACGCTCGATGTCCACGGTCGTGTTGAAGGATACGAAAGTGCTGCTTTCGTCTTGGGAAGTTGCGGCGTTTGTTGCCGAGGGCGACCAGGAAGCCGAAGATCTGCGGCGCGCGGTCGTTGCCCGCGCGTTGGTTTCGCTGGGGACCGAGGAGAGAAAGCGCTCCGGTCAGCAAGCGGCCCTGGCTTCGGCGCTCGAACTGGCGCGTAGCGAATTTTCGTATTTCCAGGGGCGCGTCGAGCAGGCCAAGCGCAGCAAGAACACCGAAGCGGCCGTAAATCTGGGCATCAGCACGAAGCGGCTGCTCTCCTTCATCGAAGAAGCGGAAAAGCTCCAGCCCTGATTGACAGGCAAAATGGCTGATCCTCTGCATTACGCGAGCGTCTTGATCGTCTCGGACGACTCGGAATTCGCGCGCACCGTCGCTGCGCGTTGGCAGACCGAGCCTCACGCGCCGGGAATCACCGTCGCGACGAGCGACGTGTGGCATCCCTCGATCGCGCTCGGCTATGACCTTGTCATTGCCGGCCCGGTGCGGGACGGCAAGTTGCCCTCGGTGCTCTCGGCGCTGGCTGCCGCCTGCGCTTCGCCGACCATTGCCGTCGTGCATGTCGCCGAGCACGAAAAGGACATTCCTCTTCTGCGGGCGCAGCATCCGCAATTGCTGATCGTCGCGCGGCAGGACGGCTGGATCAACGCGCTGATTCTGGTTTCAAGTGAAGCATTGCGCCGCGTGGAAGCGGTAACACGTTCGCAGCGTGCCGAGCGGCTCGCGCTCGACTTGCAGCACGACGCGACTCTTGGCCGCTACATGCTCGAAATGCGGCCAGGGATCAACAACGCGCTGACATCGGTCTTGGGCAACGCGGATCTGCTGGTGCTCGATGCCGGAGCGCTCGCTGCGGAAAGCCGCGAGCAGGTGCGAACGATTCACGCGATGGCGCTTCGTCTCCATCAGGTGTTGCAGCGGTTCTCATCGCTTGCAGCGGAGATGCGGGTCGGTGAGAACGATTCTCACGATGAGACCGAGGAAGCGCCTCATCGAGTCGCGCTCCGTCCGTGAGTTGGGGCCGTGCGAGCAAAGTGCATGGATCGATTGAGTTTACAAGGCGGTCGCAAAACGCGAACGCCGGGCAAGGGTGGCCGCGGATTTGCATTTCCTTCCGTGGATGAGCAGGCGGAGGTGAGGCTGTGCTGAAGAAGGTCCTGGTGGTGGACGATTCGCAGGCCGAGATCCGGCTCTTGCAATCGATGTTGACCGAGGCGGGATTTCACTCCGTGGCGATCTCCGATCCCACGAAGACCGAAGAGGCGATCGAAGCCGAAAGGCCCAGCGTGATCCTTCTCGACGTCGTGATGCCGAAGCGCAACGGCTTTCAGGTGTGCCGCGATCTGAAGAGCCAGGAGTCTTATGCGCAGATTCCCGTGATCCTGGTTACATCGAAGTCGGCCCCAAGCGATCGCTACTGGGGCGAGCAGCAGGGCGCCAACGCGTTTGTGGCCAAGCCGTTTACGCTCGAAGAATTGTTGAGCGCAGTGAAGAGGTTCGCCTGATGGCTGACATTCTGCAAAGCCGAACGCTCCTGCCGGGGCCGGTGTATGGCCTCGAAGCGGGGGAGTTCCTCGAGAATGAAGCTTCGGTCGAGGAGTCGCGGCCGGAGCGGCAGTATTGCGTGTTTCGCGCGGGCCGCGAACGGTTTTCTCTCTCGGTGCTCGAAGTCGAAGAAGTCGTCGACTGGCCGATGGTGACGCGCATTCCTCTGGCGCCCGCGTTCTTGATGGGTGTCTTCAATTTGCGCGGCACGATCGTGCCTTTGATGGACATCGCATTTACCGAAGGCCGCCGCCCGGGATTGCTGCCAAAGCATGTCGTGGTGGCGGCGTTGAAGGGCGATGCGCAGCGCGACGATCTGCGCGTGGGCATCGCGGCGGACGAAGTGATCGGCACGTTTTCAGCGTCGGAGGACACCTTGCTTGACCACGCGCCCCACGACGTGCCGCATTGCCGCGGAATGTTGCGTCATGAAGATCGGCTTGCATTGGTGGTTGACCTTCGGCGTTTGACCGACGTTTTTCCTGTGCCGGTGATTTGAGGCGCGGTCGGGATCTGCACCGGGTTTTGCTGGTGGGCACGGCGCTCGACTCGCACGAGCGCAAGACAGGCGCCTTAAAAGGCGCGGATCGATATTAGGCGCGCAAGTGCTTGGGAGGAAGTCATGAAGTCTCGTTTAAGTTCGATTGTTTGGATGCTTGTCCTGTGGACCGGCATCGCACTGTTTGGCGTTCTCGGCCTCGCCTTCCACGCTGGGAAAGAGGCGGGCACGGCGGACGTCTCCTCTCTTCCGCCCAGCGCCAGCAGTGCATTGCTCGGGGCCGGCGTGCTCGCGATCGTCGCCGTGCTCTCGTTGATCTGGATGCTGAGCGCTCGCGTGCTCAAGCCGGTTGACGAGCTCGCGAAATTCTCCGAGCGCGTTGTCGCCGGGGACGTTCGCGCGCGCGCCGAAATTGCCAGCCGTGACGAGTTCTCTGCGATCGCCGAAAACTTCAATCGCAGCGTGGCCAAGGTTGCGCACGCAGTGACCAGCCAGCAAGCGCAGGATTCCCTCCAGCGCAGCATTGCTGACCTGCTCAACACGATCAGCCAGGTCGCGCGCGGCGACTTGACGATTCGCGGCAAGGTGACCAACGACGCGCTCGGCAACGTGGTCGACTCGGTGAACTTCATGCTCGACAACTTCACAAAGGTTCTCGAGCGCGTTCGAAAAGCCGCAATCGACGTGAGCACCAGCGCCAACCAGATTCTTGGCGCGGCGGACGAAATGACGGCCGGCGCAACACAGCAAGACCAGGAAATCACCAACACTTCCTCTGCCGTGGAAGAGCTCACGGTCTCGATGAAGCAAGTCTCGAACAACGCCGAGGCCAGCGCAGAAGCTGCGCGCCGTGCACTCGATGCAGCCGAGCAGGGCAACCGCGCCGTGCGCGATACGCTGGAAGGAATGCAGCGCATCCGCGCATCGGTGCAAGCGACGGCAAAGAAGATCAAGTCGCTCGGCGATCGCTCGCTGGAAATTTCGGAAATCATCAACGTGATCAACGACATCACCGAGCAGACCAACCTGCTCGCTCTTAACGCCGCCATCGAAGCGGCACGCGCCGGCGACGCAGGCCGGGGTTTCGCGGTCGTCGCCGACGAAGTCCGAAAGCTGGCCGAACACTCCCGCAGCGCCACCAAAGACATCGCGGCCCTGATTAAAGCGATTCAGGCCGAGACGAACGAGGCCGTGGTCGTCATGGAAGACGGCACGCGCGAAGTGGAGGTCGGCGCGGGCCTTGCCGATCAGGCCGGAAAAGCGCTCGAGGCGATTTCGAGTGTCGTGCGCCAATCGGCCGAACTTGTCCAGGAGATTTCACTCGCTTCCAAGCAGCAGGTGCGTGGTACCGAAGGCGTCGCGAACGCGATGCAGATTATTTCCGGCATTACGCGCCAGACGACCGCCGGAGCGCGCCAGACGGCTTCCACCGTGGGAAACATGGTGAAGCTCTCCGAACAACTGAACGAAGCGCTCGCCCAATTCCGCTCGTCCGGACGCGCGCAGGAAGCGGCGGTAACGGGCCCTGTCTCGGGCGAAGAACTGCAAGGAGCAGTTCCGGTGGGGGCGCGTCGGTAAGGCGACCCGGCGAACGATTTCGTTCGCTCGTTGACGCAGGCCGAAAATGAAACGCCATCCACCCACAGCCGCGCATATCACGCATGCGGACCTCAGCGAGATTCGCACGCTGATCGAGCAGCGCTCTGCGGTGCACCTGGATGAATCGCGCGAGCGATTCCTTTCGACACGCGTGCACGAGTATGCCGAAGAAGAAAAGCTGCACAGCGGCGCGGAGGTGCTGCGGCGGATTCGCGGCGGTGGCTCCGAATACGATGCGTTTCTCGAGCGGCTGCTGACGCAAGAGACTTCGTTTTTTCGGTATCCGGCCGTCTACCAGGCGCTGGGAAAAACGATTCTCCCGGAGATTCAGGAGCGGAAGTTCTGGCGGAACCCGCGCACTCTGCGCGTGTGGAGCGCGGGCTGTTCGACCGGAGAGGAGCCTTACTCGATCGCGATCACTTTGTGCGACACGCTGAAATTCGCCGAGGCATGGGAGATCGAAATCCTTGCCACCGACATCAGCCGTCGCGCACTGCGCCACGCCGAAAAGGGCGTGTATTCACGGCGCAGCTTGCAGGAGCTCACAGATCAGCAAGTCGAAACGCATTTCGGCGCTGTGAAAACCGGTTTCCACGTGAAGCCGCGCATCCGGCGGTTGATTTCTTTTGCCCAGATGAATCTGGCCGCGCCGATGTACGTGGGCAAGCTGGACTGTATTTTTTGCATGAACGTGCTCATGTATTTCACCGAAGAGCGTCGGCTGGCGATCTTGCGCGGTTTTTATGAAGCGCTCGAGCCCGGCGGCTATTTCATGCTCGGCCATTCCGAGACGCTCACGCACACGCCCGTGAAATTCGAGGCGGTGACGTTCGGCGAGTGCCGCTTGTATCGCAAACCGGTCGCGGCGGAATCGAGCCGCAGTGTCGCGCTTGTGGAGAACAGCCTGTGAACGGCCCGGACCGCGAAAGCATCGAGATATTCCTGCAGGAGGCGTCGGACCACCTCCAATACCTGCGGGAGTATTCCGGCATCTTGCAAGAGCCGCAGACCACCACTGAGGATCTGCAGCGTCTCCATATTTCCGCGCACACGCTCACAGGCACCGCGGCGAGCTACGGTTTCCCGTACTTTTCAGAAATCGCGGGCAAGATGGCGCACATTTTTCAGTATGCGGTGAACGCCGCACTCACGCAGGAGATGTACGGCCCGCTCACCGAGTTTGTTGCCGACGCGATCTCGGTGCTGGAGTTCGATCTTCTGCAAATCAGCTCGACGGGCACTGAAACCGTCGAGGACCTGACTTCGTTCAAGCAGCGCTACTCGTTCGCGTTTCCAACGCCGGTTGAGCCGGAGGCCGCAGCGCCGGCCAATCCGCAGATCGGCGAGGGCGAACCGATTCCGGGAATCTTTGAAGCGGAATCCTTCGCTGATCGTTTGCCGGAGGACGCCGAAGTTCCCGACGAAGTCCTTGAATTTTTCATTCCTGAGGCCGAAGAACATATGCAGGCAGTAACCGAATGCCTGCTCGCGCTTGAAGGGAATCCAAACGAAGAGGACACGAATCGACTTTTCCGTTCCATGCACACGGTGAAGGGCTCGGCGGCGCAAGTCGGTCTGCATCGCATGGCTGCGATCGCCCACCGCGTTGAGGATTTGATCGGTCGCCTGCGCGACGGAGTGCTGAAGCCGAGCGGAGAGTTCGTCGATATTTGCCTGCAATCGGTGGACGTGTTGAAGAAATTTCTCCACCGCCAGTGGATGAGCCAAACAGAAATGGCCGGCGCAGTCGATCCGCTGCTTGGCAGAATCGCCGCGCTCGCGCCCGAAGAACTCGACGAGTCGCTTGCCGAAAGCACGCCCAGCGCGGACGCTCAATCGGTTGGGTCGGGCCGCAGCTCCGCCCCGGCCCGTTCCGGCCCGCTGCCGCAGTCGAAATCCGTGCGCATCTCGCTTGATCGGCTCGACCGCATGATGAACGCCGTGGGCGAATTGGTGATCAACCGCACGCGCATGCTGGGCCGGCTATCGGAACTTTCAAAGCTTGTCGAAGTGCTGAATTTCTCGAAAGGACGCCTCTCGGGAAAGATTTCGGACTTTCAGGAAAAGCACGAATTCAGCCGTCTGCGCGGCACTCTGATTCCGGGCAGCCAGCCGCCGCAGCGCGACACATTCCGCGGACATTTCGATTCCATGCCGGCCGTCACCTCCGACGACTTAATGGACTTCAGTGAGCTCGAGATGGATCGCTACGACGACGTGAACATCCTTTCGCGTTCGCTCACCGAAATTTCGGCAGACGTCACTGAAGTGCTGACGCAGCTGGAAAGTTTCATGGGTCGCGTGGATAGCGATATCGACGATTTCACGAAACTTACGCATCACTTGCAGGACGAAATCACGGCCGCTCGCATGGTCCCGGTCGGAAATCTCTATACGCGCCTCTCGCGGACCGTTCGTGACGCTGCCAAAGAAGCCGGCAAGCCCGTCGAGTTGCTGCTTGAGGGTGCTGAGACCGAGCTTGACAACAACATCATCCAGCACATTTCCGATCCGCTGATTCATCTGGCGCGAAACGCCGTGGCGCACGGTCTCGAATATCCGGAAACGCGTCGCTCGGTCGGAAAATCCGAAAAGGGACGCATCACGATCCGCGCGTATCATCGCGGCAATCACATCTATGTCGAGGTCGAAGACGACGGCCGCGGCATCGACAACGAGCGCGTCCGCCAGGCCGTGGTTGCGTCGGGGGCGCTGTCTCCGGTTGCAGCGGCCGAGCTTTCCGAACGCGAGCTGCGCGAATTTCTCTTCCGCCCCGGATTTTCAACTGCCGCGTCGACCTCTGAACTGGCCGGTCGCGGCGTCGGACTCGATGTCGTTCGCTCAAACGTCCACGCACTGAACGGCGAAATCGAAGTCCGTTCTGAACCGGGCAAAGGCGCGTGCTTTACCGTGAAAGTGCCTCTGACTCTGATCATTTCGCAGGCGCTCTTCGTGCGCTGTGGCACGTCGGTTTTCGCATTCCCACTCGCCGTGGTCGAAGAAATCCGCCGTTTGCGGCCTGCGGACATTGAAGACGTGGGAGGCAAGCTCCTCACGCGCGTGCGCGATGTGGTGACCGAGGTGATTCGCCTCGACACACAGCTTGGGCTGACAGCGCTTGAGCCGCTCAACGGATATTTCCATATGGTGATCGCGCGCGTCGGAGGCAAGCAGATCGGCGTCGTCGTGGAAGAGGTGCTCGGCAAGGACGAAATCGTGATCAAGAACCTCGGCGACTATCTGCGCCGAGTGAAACTTTTCCCTGGGACGACGATCGCTTCCGACGGCAGCTTGATTCTGCTGATCGATCTGAATCGGCTTGCGTCGCTCGGCGCGCCCGATCCGCACGCGCACGTTACGTCGGCTGCCGCTCGCGTTTTTGCGCCGGGTGCGGAAGCCGTCGCATCGGGCAGCATTCCCACAGAAGCGGTGGACGCTGTGAGCAACGACTGCGTCGTGGTGGTCGCCGACGATTCGATCAGCGTGCGGAAATTCGTCGGCCGCATGCTTTCGAAAGCCGGCTATCGCGTGAAGCTTGCCTCCGATGGGCTCGAGGCTTCGGAAATCGTTACGCAGACCGGTTGCCATCTGTTGATCACCGACCTCGAAATGCCGCGCATGAACGGCTACGAGTTGATGGCCCATCTGCGGCAGACGCCCGCGACCAAAAAGATTCCGGTTCTCGTGGTGACCTCTCGTGCAGGCGCAAAACATCGCGACCGCGCGATCAAGGAAGGCGCGTCGGGCTTCCTCACCAAACCGGTGCAGGAAGACCAGTTGCTGGGGGCGGTTGAGGAATTGCTCGGTACGAATCACCAGCTGGGCCGCTCAGGCGATCGCAGGGCGCCGGTTTTGCCGGTGCGGCAGGATTGATATGACGACAAACGCGACGCAGGAAAAAAAGATTCGCGTGCTGATCGTGGACGATTCCGCGTTCATGTGCCGGGTCCTGCGCGACATTATCAATGCCGATCCGCAACTCGAGGTCGCCGGCCAGGGGCGCGATGGACGCGACGCGGTTGCCATGGCCGAGTCACTCAAGCCCGACGTGATCACGATGGACATCAACATGCCGCACATCGACGGCTTGCAAGCGACCGAACTGATCATGTCGCAGCATCCACGGCCGATCGTAATCGTCAGCTCGGAATCGCGTGACGGCGCGGCAAGCACGCTGCGCGCGCTCGAACTCGGCGCCATCGATTTCGTACCCAAACCCTCGAGCGGCATTGACCTGGACATGCGATCGGTTCGCGAGGAGCTGACGCGCAAGCTGAAGCTCGCGGCCAAAGTGCGTGTCGTTCGCACCGCTACGCGGTCAAAGATTGGCGCAACCAACGCAGGCGGAGCCGGCGTTGCAGGTGGTGTGCGGCCGATCACCTCGCCAGGCGACGGGAAGATTCCGATCGTCGCGATTGCTGCGTCTACCGGGGGGCCCGCGGCGGTCATGAAAGTTGTCGAGGGATTGCCGAAAGATCTGGCGGCGGCTGTGATTCTCGTACTGCATATGCCGGGAGCGTTTACGAGCCAGTTCACCGCGCAGCTTTCCGAAGTCTCCGCGCTTTCCGTGAAGGAGGCCACTGCCAACGAAACGCCGCAGGCTGGCACGATCTATGTTTGCCCCGGCGCTTCGCACTTGCGCCTGTCGCCGCAAGGGAAAATCCAGCTCGATGAAGGACCGCGCATCGAAGGCTATCGTCCGTGCGCGAACGTCGCTTTCGAGAGCATCGCCGCGTATGCTCGCCATCTTGCCGTTGGCGTCGTGCTTACCGGCATGGGCAATGATGCCTCGAAAGGTGCGCTCGCCCTCAAGTCCAAGGGCGGCTTTGTTTTTGCGCAGGACGAAGCCACGTCGATGATTTTCGGCATGCCTGCGGAAGCGATCAAAATCGGTGCCGTCGACGAAGTGTTGCCGCTTGGCAATATTGCGGCGGCGATTGAGAAACGCGTCGCGCGAATTTTCCGGCCGTCGCTGGCAGGTGTGCGATGAAAATCGCCCAGCAGGACACCTCTCGCCCGCGCAAGTTGCGTGCGTCCGAACCGGCGATCCTGTTCGCCGTTTCGCGCCAGTTTTTTGCCATCGCGGCCGATGCCGTGCAGGAAATTCGAAGCACCGACAGCATCGCGGGCGCGTCCCGCGAATTCCAGATGGCCGGTGTGCCGAAGGTTCGCCACACCCTCGAGCGCGGACCTCGCCAGTATTTCGTCGTCAATGCCTGCGTCCATTTTGGTCTGGGCATTTCGCGGCCGACGCTTGTGCTGATCCTCCGCCAGCTGCGCGTTGCGGTACTTGTCGATCGCATCGAGCGCATGACCGAGCTCCCTGCCGTATTCGAACTGCCGCTCGCGTTTTCAGGCGCCGAGCGGCGTTGGTATCGCGGGCTCGCTTATTTGAACGATCACGTGATCCCGGTCGTCGATCCGCGCGGGTTTCTTACGGCTGAGGAATTCCATCTGCTCGACGGGGCTTCGCCCACCGCCGCGGCGCCACGGGAAATGGAAGGAGCCGCTTCGCAATGACCGCGCACGAAAACGCTCAGCGCGACTCGTTCGTGCTCCTTCATTTGGCCAATCACCGTTTTGCCCTGCCGGCCAAGCTTGTGGCGGAGCTTGCACCGCCCGTGCGGCTGCACTCTTTCCCGCACCGATCGCCGCTGCTTTCCGGCGTGATCGTTCGCCGCGGCCGAATTCTTC
>DATMLZ010000064.1:0-21615 GCA_035569955.1 Candidatus Acidiferrum sp. | reverse complement strand
GTGAACGTGCCATCGCCGTTGCCGAGCAGTATGGTAAGGTCAGTGCCGTTCTCGTCTGCGGCGACGAAGTCGAGATTGCCATCTCCGTTGAAATCGCCGACCGCAAATTGCTCCGGGAAGTCGCCAACAGCAGGCGACGATTTCAACGTGAAGGTTCCGTCTCCCGCGCCGAGAAATACCGAAATCGATCCGGGCGAATTGCTGATAGCCACAGCTATGTCGGGAATTCCGTCGCCGTTGTAGTCATTCACGTCAATCCAGATCGGCGTGCCACTCAGGCTCAGTGTGGTGTTTGTTGTGAATGTTCCGTCGCCGTTGCCGATGAGAATCGACATGCTGTTGTCATCACCGTTGCCAACCGCCAGGTCGATCTTGCCGTCACCGTTGAAGTCACCAGCGCCGATAACGATCGGAAAGTTGCCCACCGTCGTCGGAAGACCAGCGCCAAAGTTGACCGAGGCCTCCGACCCACTGATCGGCAAGAAGACCGTGTTCGAAACGATTGGCGTGCCACCATTTCGGGGATTCGCGACGATGATGCTGGCCGTGCTGTCGGTAAAGACCAGCAGATCGGGCACCGAAGCCGTCAATTTGATCGCGCTCACGTACGTCGTCGTGAGCGGCGTTCCGTTCCACTTCACAACGGAGGTTTGAACGAAGCCGTCGCCCTCGACGGCCAGAGTCACATTCGTCGCGCCGGACGTCAGACTGACCGGCGATATGGCCGCAATTCTCGGCGCTGGATTGGCTGGCCCTCCGGCCCATGCGTGACCGACAAAAGCCGACAGTAACAGGGCCAGGGCGAAGATCCGCAATCCCCATCGGCATAGGGCGGCGCGTCCGCGTCGCGTTCGAGCCGCGCTACTGGTAACGGCCAATTCCCAAAGGCATCCCGAGTCCGGGCGAGCGAATTGGCTGACGCTGCAGATCGTTGCGGGCTGTGTCGACATGGGTTCCTCTATTGCTGAACTCGTGGCCGCAGCAACCGGGAAACGCTCCGGAGATCAACACCGGGCGATTGCGCGCCGTCTGCAAGATGAATAGCGGGAATGAACCGAATTGCTCTACGGTGCAACTACGTAGGGGTGTGCAAACTGGCGTTGTTATTTTCGGGTCGGTATCTTCCGCAAAAACCAATCAAATGGAGGGCAAGTGACTCACGTATTTCCGCGGTTATCGAGTACTTCACCGCCTAGGAAAGGAAGGAAAAAACTTGCGGGCTTGGCAATGGCGCTTGCGCTCGAGCGAGAGAAGCGAAACGCCATTGCCAAAATTTGCTCATCCCACCCGACTAGTGGCTTGCCAACAGCTGTTTGAGGCGCACCCATGCGTCGTCGCGCCCTTTTTTGTCACCCGCCGTGCCCGAAGGATCTTCGCCTCCGCGCATGAAGCCGTGGCCAGCGCCGTCATATGTCACTGGCTCATACGTTTTTCCGGCAGCCTTCATGTTGCTCACGGCGTCTGGAATCGTCGCGCCGATGCGCATATCGTTCCCTCCGTAAAAGCCGAAGACCGGGGCAGTGATTCGCGCCATGGCATCTTTGTCGGGCGGAGGGCCATAAAACACAAACGCAGCAGACAGATCTTTCCGGTTTGTCGCAAAGCGGAAGCTCTGTCCCCCGCCCCAACAGAAGCCGACTAGGAAGAGCTTGCCGTTGGAAGAAGGAATTTTGTTGGCGTAGTCGGCGGCAGCCGTGAGATCGGCTGTGATTTGATCGGGATCGAGATGGCCGACCGCTTCCATCGCGGCGCTCTGATCCATGGACGTGCTGCGGCCGCCCTGAGGCCCCATGCCCGAAAGCAAATCGGGCGCAACGGCGATGTATCCGGCAGCGGCGATTTGGTCAGAGAGATCCTGGACCCAATCGGTCATTCCGAAAATCTCGTGAATTACCAGGACGGCGGGCGTCTTCGTGCTCGATTGCGGGTATGCAACGAAAGTTTCGACCGACCGATTGCCGTGCTTGACGGTGACCCATTCGCGATGGCGGGGTGATTGCGCCAGTTTGGCCTTGGCCCAATCCTGGGCCGAAGCCACCTGGGCGCTTGCCAAAATCAGCAGCAGCGCGACGTATTTCATTTTCCCTCCGAGGTGTGACTGCGATCCGGAGCCCCGTTCGGAGCAGCGTCGCACGAGATGATAGATGGGGCACGGAAAGGACGCAAGCGGGCAGAAATGTCGGGCAGAAATATCACGGGTTCCATGCGACAGCGGGAGCGGAACTATCCTTCTTCGAGGTGCCTCGTCTGCTCGATCGCCAATGCGATACCGAACGGAGTGTACGGGACCGATCGCAGAAGATCGCAACGAACCACGCGTGCGATCCCCGTGATCAAGTCCGAACCCTCGCCGGTGAATTCGCGAAGAAACATGACGGCGAAATTCATTTTGGAGTTGATGTTTCGGCGGATCTCGCTCAAAAAATAGACCCCGCCCATTGAAATGTCGCGTGTCAGGACAAACGTAGGATCAGGCGACCGCTCTGCGGATTCGGGCCAAATTTCCATGCGCAGGCCAACCGTGTAACGGGTGGACCTGCGGCGTTCTTCGAAGGCGTAAGACCGTTTCGGGCTGCTGTGCACGACGCCACTTCCAGATAAAATCGCCTGGCCGGGTTGGACGTCTTGCGCTGGGTTGTGTTCCGCGAAGTATCGCACGATTTCTCGCGTCCCGACCACGTTTTGTCCTGCCATGGAAGTACTGGAACGCCCTTCAGACAGCCTTCAGCAACACATCACCGACAAACTACTGCGCAGTAACAAACCTTTAACACGCAGAGGCGAAGGTCTGTCGGGCGTGTGCACTCATGCGGCCGCGCGCGCAGTTCTTTTAACTCAGCACTCACAATTGGAGGATTCTCGAATGGCGGCATTCTTAGTCAACAAGAAGGGCTTTGGCGCGTTTTCACGGCGCGCCTTGGCAGCAGCGTCGGCACTTGCGCTCGCAGGAAGTCTGGTAGCCCTGGCAGACGATTTCGGCAGAGACGACAAGGACCGGGATCACGATCGCCGCGTGCAATTTCCTGTATTTTTTCCGGGAAATCTCGTTGTGAGCCGCAGCGTGTATGACAACAAGGCCAGCAACGTCACGGTCGGAGAAATCCTTCCTCCCGGTTGCGCTTCGACGACGGGCGGCTGCGGCGCATCGACCGGCGCGCCCGACAACGGCACGTATCCAACGGTGTTTAACAACGATGTCTACGACTCCAGCTTCGGCATCACCTCAAAAATTTTCCTCGATCAGATCACACCATTCGGCTTTCCGATCAATTCGCTTGAAGTGCCAAACAGTTCGCAGCACGGAATCACGTCAACAAGCGATCAGCTCGTGACCAGCTTCAGCTCGAAATCTGAAATTGCTCTGCACCTTTCGACCGACGGCAAGTTCCTCACCTTCATGGGTTACGTCGCGCCGATCGATGCGCTTGACGTCTCGAATTCCAATACGCCTGGGGTCGTCGACGTAACCAATCCGGTCGGTCAGAACGTTTACCGCGCGGTTGCTGTGCTCGATGCTTTCGGCCATTTCCACTTTACCAAGACCAACGCCTACAGCGGAAACAACGGCCGCTCGGCAATACTGAACAACTCGGATGGTGCCAACTACTACTACACGGCGGGGAATGCCGGCAACGGCGCCAACCCTCAGCCGGAAGGTGTTGTCCTCGGTGCGGGAGCGCAGTTCATCACGCCTTCCCTTCTGCCCGAATCGCAGCAGGCGCCCGGAACACCGACGCCGGTGGCAAATTTCTCGGTAACCCAGGTGAGCGAGAAGGCAGACAAGCTCGGCAAAGACGACAATTTCCGTGGCGAGACGATCTTCAACAACGTTCTCTACTTCACCAAAGGCAGCGGCAGCAACGGCATTAACACTGTCTACTTCGTCGATACCACCGGCACGGCCTGCCCAAAGGGTGCTGGCCTTCCGGCCGCGAACGCAACTCTTCCCAAGATGCCGTTGGCCTTGGACCCGACGACCGGCACGCCGACCAACATGTGCGTACTTGCCGGCTTCAACGCGATCGGCAACAAAGTCCAGCAGGCTACGGTGTATCCGTTCGGACTTTGGTTCGCCGATGCAAACACGGTCTACGTAGCTGACGAAGGTGATGGCTACGCAGGAGGTACTGATCTTTACACGCATGCGGCGGCGCAAACCACCGCGGGCCTTCAGAAGTGGGTCTTTGATTCGACGTCGAACACCTGGAAGCTTGCTTACACGCTTACAAACGGGCTCGGGCTGGGCACGGCTTACACGGTGCACGGCTATCCGACGGGCACGAACTCCGCAACCAATCTCCCGTGGTCACCAGCGACAGACGGACTTCGCAATATCACCGGTCACGTCGACGAACACGGCCTGGTGACGATCTGGGGGATCACCTCAACGGTGAGCGGCGGTGGCGACACGGGAGCCGATCCGAACAAGCTCGTCGTGATCACCGACGTGAAGGACAACACAGACGCCACATCTGCAAGCAACGAACGATTCTTTGCGATCAAGGCGGCAGGTTTCGGCGAAGTCCTGCGCGGTGTTTCGTTCACACCCGAAACCGAGTGGGAGCGGCACTAAACCCGACCTTGAAATTCAAGGCGCGAAGCGGTCGCCGTTTGGGCGGCCGCCTCGCGGCTTTCAGAGACTCAAACCGCTCGCCGTCTTTCCCGAGACATTGTTGCAGGCGCTATAATCGGCCGAGAACCATGCCTTCCCGTCTCCACACCCCGGGCGCCCCGCTATCCGCGTTCGTAAAATGCTTCTGGTATTGGAAGGGCGAACAGCAAGCGCACAAGAAAGAACGTCTGATGCCGAGCGGCGAACCGTGCGTCATTTTTACGCTTCGCGACGATTCCATACGGATCTACGACCCGGAGAATATCGGCCGACACTCATCCTACGGCAATGCAGTTTTTTCCGGTGCGCGAACCGAAGGCTTCGTCATTGATACGGATCAGCAAGAGCGGACGTTTGGCATTGCGTTTCATCCCGGTGGTGCTTTTCCCTTTTTCCGCGAGCCTGCCTGCGAGACTCGGAACCTCGCGGTTCCCCTGGATTGTTTTTGGGGCGCAAGCGTCGGCCGGATGCGCCAACACCTGCTTGATGCTCGGAGTGCGCACGAGATGTTTGCCGTGGCCGAACGGGACTTGCTTGAGAGGTTGAAACGGCCGCTCGCATTGCACGCAGCGGTGGCGGCCGGCAGACGGGAGTTTTGCCGCGCGCCGCACATGGCTGCCATCGCCCGAGTGGTGGATCAAACCGGATTGAGCCAGCGCCGCTTCATCGAACTGTTCCACGATCAAATCGGCTTGACGCCAAAAACCTTTTGCCGCGTTCGCCGATTTCAACGCGTACTACAGAGCGTTCACGGCACAAAAGGAGCCGAGTGGGCGCAAGTCGCTCTCGATTGCGGCTATTACGACCAAGCGCATTTCATCCATGATTTCCGCGCGTTTTCCGGCGTCACGCCAAATGAATACTTGAAACGCGCCACGTCGCATCTGAATCACGTACCGATCGCCTAGACCCGCCGCGGGTCAAATTCTTACAATCCAGGCACACCGGCAGCATGCATAATCGCCCTCGCAAAGGAGAACCATATGACGAATGTCAAACCAATTCCGGATGGATATCAGCGAGTCCAGCCGTATTTGATCCTCGGGAACTGCGCGGGCGCGATTGAGTTCTACAAAACGATATTCGGCGCGAAGGAGCGCCTTCGCATGCCGCGTCCCGACGGGCGCATTGGCCACGCGGAACTTGAAATCGGCGATTGCTGCATCATGATGGCGGATGAACATCCCGAAATCCACGCGCACGCGCCTGAGCATTACGGCGGTTCGCCCGTCAGCATGCACATTTACGTCGAAGATTGCGACGCGGTCTACAAGAGCGCGCTTGCGGCTGGTGCAAAGACCGAACGCGAACCTGCTGACCAGTTCTACGGCGATCGCAATGCCGGAATTCTGGACCCGTTCGGCTACAAGTGGTACATCGCCACGCATATCAAGGACGTTTCGATGGAAGAACTGCAGAAGGCCCATTGACGATAGCCCGCAAACGCCGCGCCGGGAGGCTGCAGCTCGCGGGGCGGCATCTGTTTGCAAGTTGTCTGTTCTGGCGCTCTACGGGCACCTACATCAACCATGCTCTCGGCCTAGGGAGAATCCCGATTTTGCCTGGACGCACATTGGCGCAGCCTAGGCTCGTTGGTCGATCCGGGTGAGCGCGATTGACGGGGGAAGAAATCATGGAAAAGAAAACGAAAGTCCTTTTTCTCTGCACCGAGAGCCCGGTGCGCGGAGCCATGGCGGAAGGCTTCCTGCATCACGTCGCTGGCGACGAATTCATCTGTGCGAGTGCGGGAGTCGACGCCGCACCGGTCAATCCGCTCGCGGTCGAGGTGATGCGCGACGTCGGAATCGACATCACGACGCAGCACATAAAAGATACGGCCGAGGCCCTCAAAGAAGGCTTCGCGTTTGTCGTGTCGATTTGCGATATGTCGAAGGAACGGTACCCCGTCTTCCCTTTTGCGTTTCACATCGTGCGGTGGGACATTCCGGAACCGGAGAACCCCAGCGAATCGCGCGATCAACAGCTGTTGCATTTTCGCCACACACGAGGCGAAATCGAACGCCGGGTGCGAGATTTCGTCAAAACAGCCGAGGAAATGATGGCCGAGCAAGGAGTGGCACACTGAGGCATTCTTGCTTCCCTTGCCTTCTCCGACGTAACATCGGCGCTCATATTTTCCCAAGGGCGCTTGATGAAACGCTATCTCACACCCGGCTGTCTGTTGATTTGTGCGGCGACGATCCTGGGCCTGGCGACGTCCGGTGCGCCGCAAGCGCCCGACGGCTCGGCTTTCACGATCGACCAGGTTCTCAGCGCTCCCTTCCCCACCGAATTGATCGCGGCACCTGCGAAAAATCGCTTCGCCTGGGAGTTTAACGCCCGCGGAAAACGGAACGTGTGGATTGCAGAGCCGGGGCTAGACGGCCATAACATTTCCCGCCAAATCACTTCCTATTCGCAGGACGACGGCCAGGACATTGGGGATTTCGCCTTCACACCTGACGCGAACTCTTTGGTTTATGTGCACGGGGGCGACTTCGAGTTCACACAAAGGGACAATCCGAATCCCTCGGCGATTGCCGACGGCGTCGAGCAGGACATTTACGTCATATCGCTCGCCGGTGGCGAGCCTCGAAAAATCACCGAAGGGCACAGTCCCGCCATTTCTCCAAGGGGCGATGCGATTGCATACCTTCTCCAAGGCGAAATCTGGCTTGCGAATCTCGATGGAAGCGGAAAAGCGCAGCAGCTGATCCATGAGATGGGGCGATGCCGTTCTCTGCGCTGGTCTCCGGACGGACAATCGCTCGCTTTTGTCAGCTCGCGCGGTGATCACAGTTTCATCGGTGTCTATTCGTTCGCGGCCAAGACGATCACTTATCTCGATCCAAGCACCGACGAGGACCAAGACCCGGTCTGGTCACCGGACAGCTCGGAAATGGCATTCTTGCGGATTCCGACTCTTCCCGAACCGGACCTCGAGCGGCCTGAGCGCATCGGTCCGCCATGGTCGATTCGCGTCGCGGACGCGGCGACCGGGAAAGGCCGAGAAATCTGGAAAGCTGCGGACGGACAGGGCAGCGTTTTTCGTGGGGTCGTGGCGCAGGACCAGCTTTTCTGGGGAGATGCGGACCGATTGGTGTTCCCGTGGGAACGCCAGGGATGGACGCATCTGTATTCGGTGCCCGCCTCCGGCGGCACGGCCACTTTGATGACGCCCGGGGAATTCGAAGTCGAAGATGTCTCGCTCAGCCCGGACCGCAAGAGCATTGTGTTCTCCTCGAATCAGAATGACACCGACCGGCGCCACGTGTGGAGGGTCGCCGTCGGCAGCGCCAGTCCAGTAGAGGTCACGAGCGGGACCGGGATCGAGAACTCTCCGGTTTTCGCAAGTGACAACCAGACGATTGCCGTTTTCCATTCCGACGCACGCACGCCCATGAGGCCAGCAATCGTCAATGGCGCAAACCAGCTCACCGATCTTGCCGCGGATCAGATTCCCAAAGACTTTCCGGCCAGCCAGCTCGTTGTGCCGCAACAGGTGATTTTCGCCGCCGCGGACGGGACACAGATCCATGGCCAGCTTTTTCTGCCGCACAACGCGAGCGACGGTGCGCGCCGTCCTGCGATTGTCTTTGTGCACGGCGGCTCACGTCGGCAGATGCTCCTTGGCTGGCACTACATGAGCTATTACAGCAACGCCTATGCGCTTAACCAATATCTTGCGAGCCGCGGGTTCATCGTTCTGTCGGTGAACTATCGCAGTGGAATCGGCTACGGGTTGAACTTCCGTGAAGCACTGAATTATGGGCCAACGGGGGCGAGCGAATACAACGACGTGATCGCAGCCGGAAGTTACCTGCGAAATCGATCCGAAGTCGATACCAGCAGGATTGGGATTTGGGGCGGCAGCTACGGCGGCTATCTGACGGCGCTGGCTTTGGCGCGGAACTCGGATGTCTTTGCGGCCGGAGTGGACCTGCAAGGAGTGCACGACTGGGTGAGCGACCATCCCGAGTCGCAGACACCAGCAAATCCCGGCACTTCGGTTTCGACGGCCGACGCGGCTCGAATCGCGTGGGAATCTTCGCCGTTATCGTCAATCAGCAAGTGGCGCTCGCCCGTTTTGCTGATTCAGGGGGACGACGATCGCAACGTAAAATTCTCACAAATGGTGGAACTCGCCGAGGCGCTTCGGAAGCAACATGTCGACTATGAAGAACTGGTTTTCCCGGATGAAATTCACGATTTTCTGCTGCACCGGAACTGGCTTGCGGCGTATAACGCAACGGCCGATTTTTTCAGGCGGCATCTGGCGCAGTGAGCGATCAACCGTTTTGCTTGCGCTGGCGGACACCGGCAATGAGCAGAGCGGCACCCGCGACAAGCTGCGCCACTGCGCCGCCCATCGTATCGATCATCACATCGGTGACGGCGGCGGTTCTGCCGGGCACAAAGCTTTGGTGGAATTCATCAAGCGAGGCGTAGCAGGCAACGGCAAACAGAGCGATCGCCGCCCACACCAGCCGATTTTCCTTTCGGCCGGCGCGAATCCCGCGCAGGATCAGCAAGCTCAAAATAAAGTATTCGGTGAAATGCGCGCTCTTGCGGATCAAAAAGTGCATTCGCCCAAGACCATCCGGCGAGACGCTTGGGAAAAGCAAGTGAAGAACGGGAATGATGAAGCGACCGGTGTTTTCCGCTGTAAATAAATGAGTCGAAAAGAGCGAAATCAGGATCGCCCACGCGATCACCGGGGTCCACTTCTTAGTCCAGCTCATTCGAGTCTGTAGTTGGGCGCTTCGCGCGTGATGATCACGTCGTGAACGTGGCTTTCGCGCAGGCCTGCCGAGGATATACGGATGAAGCGGCCGCACTCCTGAAGTTCTTTGAGCGTGCCGGCACCGCAGTAGCCCATGCCGCTGCGAAGTCCGCCGACAAGTTGGTCGACCAGACCCGCCAGGGGGCCTTTATAGGGCACCTGACCTTCGATTCCCTCTGGTACCGATTTGCCGCGCTCGGCGCATTCCTGTGAGTAGCGATCTGCCGATCCAGCTTCCATCGCTCCGAGCGATCCCATGCCGCGATAGCTTTTAAACGTGCGCCCTTGATAGAGAATTGTCTCCCCGGGTGACTCCTCCGTGCCGGCAAACAGACTCCCGATCATCACGGCAGAGGCGCCGGCGGCGATTGCTTTGGTTATGTCGCCCGAAAATTTGATTCCGCCGTCGGCAATAATCGGGATGCCGCTCCCCTTGGCTGCTTTTGAACACTCCGCGATCGCTGTGATTTGGGGAACGCCCGCGCCTGTGACGACGCGCGTGGTGCAGATCGAGCCCGGTCCGATTCCGACTTTCAAGCCGTCGATTCCAAGAGAAATCAGATCGTGCGCCGCTTCGGCGGTCGCCACGTTTCCTGCCAGAACCTGCATGTCCGGCAGTTTCTTTTTCAAAGCGCGGATCGCGTCCATCACGCGCGTGGTGTGACCGTGAGCGGTGTCGAGCGCGATCACGTCCACTTTCTCGTCGGCCATTTGCTGCGCGCGTTCGAGGAAATCACCGGTCGCGCCGATGGCGGCGCCAACGCGCAAGCGGCCCTGCTCGTCCTTGGCGGCGTTGGGGAAATCCATTTTCTTCTGAATGTCTTTTACGGTGATGAGGCCTTTGAGGTTGTAATCCTTGTCGACCACGAGCAATTTTTCGATGCGGTGCTGCTGCAGAATTCTTTCGGCTTCTTCGAGAGTCGTGCCGACCGGAACGGTGACCAGGTTGTCCTTGGTCATGATGTTGCCGACGGGCTGATCAAGATTGCGCTCAAAACGCAGGTCGCGATTGGTGAGGATGCCAACCAGTCTCTGGCCGCGCGTTACGGGCAGGCCGGAGACTTTGTATTTGTTCATGAACTCGAGCGACTGGCGGACGGATATATCGGGCGAGATGGTTACCGGGTCGACGATCATGCCGCTTTCCGAGCGCTTCACGCGGTCAACTTCCTCGGCCTGCTTATCAATCGGCATGTTGCGATGGATAAAGCCGATGCCACCCTGGCGCGCGATGGCGATCGCCAGGCGTCCGTCGGTTACCGTGTCCATCGCGGCGGCGATGATCGGGATGTTCAGAGAGATCTTGCGCGACAGGCAGGTGCGCGTGTCGGCCTGCGCCGGCAGGACCGAGCTCTTGCCGGGTAGAAGCAGCACGTCGTCAAAGGTCAATCCCTCGGGTATAGCCCCGTCAATCATCTCGTCTCCTGTGGGTCGGATTCAGCTGCACGGCACCCGAAAAACGCGAAAACCCAGCGCAAAACGCCGGGCATCGGAAGTTTTTGAGTTGTCGGGGATGACGACCATGAAGCATTTTCAATTTTAGGCATAACGGCAGCTGAAAGCAAGAATCGGGAGTCGTCAATTCACTCTGGATGAGGAATCTGGATCTCTATGATTTGGGGAAGGTTAGGGCGATTTCTGTTCGGAGCGCTTTCGACCGGAGAAGAAGAAGTGCAAGATTTGTTGGTGTCGAACGACTTCGGTCGATTTTTGAGGGCCTTCGCTCTGTCGATTGTCAGGTGGACTACAGCGACAGTGGACCTCGCTTACCGACTTCCATGTTATAGCTGCGCGATTTCTGTTCAAGCTACCGTCGCTAGTATCCCAATGAGGAGGAGTTTAAATGGTGACCGCCGCGATGAACGCGCGATCGATATATGAAATGCCTTAAGGCCTCGTGCAGATCGAGGTCAAGGCTCCGCGAGTCACCCGGGCCGGCGTGATCGCCGGCGCTTTCGTGACGGCCGCTCTTTCGCTGGTAATGCTGGCGCTTGGTACCGGAATTGGCATCTCCAGCATGCGGCTCGGATCGGAGCGGCCTCTCCGTCTTGCCTGCTGAAGATCGCGCATATCTTGCAAAGCTGGTTTCTTCCGAGACCGGGTTGAGCACGGCGGATGCGGACAATCGAGTTTCGCAAGTCGTTTCACTCGAGATACAGCAGGCACAGGGTGCACGCAAGACGGCGGCCCATTCGCTCGAGTGGGAGTTTATTGCGTTGCTCATCGGCGCATTTCTGGCGAACCGCGCGGCGATGGCCGGCGGCAGAGAGCGGGATCGGATTCCCGGTCCGGCGATGTCAATTTCAAAGTAGAGGAAGAACAACAGGCCGCGATGTAGGCGCGGCACATTGAAAGACGGCCCCTCTCGGAAGTTTCGGGATGGGCCGTTCGTTTCTCGCCCGGTGATGTGGTCGGCAAGCGCCTCAGGTGACCGGAGGCCTATTCACGGCCAAGTAGCCAGCGGACCGAAGGTGAGTGGGGCCGAGTGGTCGCGATCGCGCGGTCTTCAAATCCTGGATAGATTCGAAGGCGAACTTCAAAGCGCTTCTCGTTGGGCTCCATCCTCAGCCACGCCAAAGGAGATTGCTCGGACGCGCGCCGTCCGGCGTCCTCGATAATTCCGACGATTTTTTCTTGCTCTTGCGGCGAGATGTATTGCCAGACGACGGAATGGAAAATAACAGTCGTCACGCCCGTGGCGGGCGCAGCCAATTGGGTCCGAAGCCAGTCCGCTCCAGAGGCTCTCTCGACGACACAGGGAACCGCAGCTGCCATTCCGATTGCGGCATCGAGCTGGCGTATCCGATCTGTCTGATCAGCCCAGACGTAGGAGAGAAGAGTGAGCCGGCCCTCCGTTGAGCTCGCATCGATCGGCGATAAGTCGCAGCCGGCGCGAGCGACGACTTCAATCGAAGGCGGAATCGAAGGAGCATCTGTGGTGAATACGTCTTTAAAACGCACCGTGGAATCCGGATCGCCCCAAGCGCCGGTCCCCCAGTCATAGCGATACCGGTCCCAACGCAGATTGAGCCCGGCGCTTGCACCGACTTCAAGCAGGCGCAATGGCATTGCGGTTCGGCTCGCGAGCAGGCCGAAGCCTCCGAGCAAGCTGCCCGAGCGGCCGACTTCGTTGGTTTGCAAAGGACGCTCGATGAGATTTCGGGCTTCGTCCCGGTGACTTTCGACGGTGCGAACGAAGGCGGGCCAGGCATCAGGACTGGCCCGGCCGCCGACCGACGGGTAGAAAGCGGCGAGCTCGGGCGCCCTCTTTTCGAGTACCAGCCGGTGGACGGCTCCCATCAGGCGCAGCGCCAATACCGACGACTCATCGTCGGCTGCATGCGGCTCGAGCAGTTCGAATATCGGGCCGTGGTGTTCGTAATCTTCAGCGCAGTGCGCGAGCAGGTCCGCGTAGAGCGGCGAACCCAATTGTTCGCACCAGCCGGCCTGACGGCGAAGCAGTTCCGGAATCGAGAGAGCTTTCGACATTCTTTGCCTTCAAAGAGTATGCCAAAGCTAAAAAAAGGCCCGCTTCGATTTCTCCAAGCGGGCCTTCTCGATAAATCTTCGCGCGGACCGATCAGGGCTTTGCGGAGGCTTCCTTCTCTTCCTGCTCTTCGGGCGATTCTTCGGCTTTCTTGCGAGTCTTCTTTTCTTTCTTTTTCAATTCCGAGCCGAGGAACTCGATGATCGCAAGCTCGGCGCCGTCACCAATGCGCCAGCCCGAGTGAATGATGCGCGTGTAGCCACCATGGCGCTCGGCAAAGCGAGGCGCAAGGTCGGCGAAGAGTTTCTTGGTGGCGTTGGGCGTCATCAAGAAGGCGGCTGCCTGACGGCGCGCGTGGAGCGAATCGCGCTTGCCGAGCGTGATCATCTGTTCGGCGAGGGGGCGAATCGTCTTGGCGCGGCGAATGGTCGTCTGGATACGCTCTTTCTCGATCAGGTTCGTGACCAGAGCGCGCAGAACGGCGCGGCGGTGAGCCGGCTGTTTTCCGAGTTTGCTGCCTGAATTCAGGTGTCTCATTGTTCCAATCCGTTTCCCGTTAATTCCAAGTTCGAATCAGGAGGGGGCGCCCGATACGGCGCCCCGCGTCCGATTCGCAATCGATTACAGCGTGGGCGCCTCGGCCTCCGATGGCGGAGGAGCAGTTTGGCTCGGGAGCGGCGGCCAGATAATTCGGCCGTGCTCATCGAACTTCATACCCAGGCTGAGGCCCATCTTCACCAGGATGTCCTTGATTTCGTTCAGTGATTTGCGTCCGAAATTCTTGGTCTTGAGCATTTCGGACTCGGTCTTCTGCACGAGCTCGCGGAGATTCTGGATGTTGGCGTTCTTCAAGCAATTGTAAGAGCGGACCGAAAGCTCGAGCTCTTCGACAGACCGATCGAGGAATTCGAGGCGCGGATCGTTGTAATTTTCCGCTGCCTCTTCGGCGATTTCCGGCGTCTCTTCGAAGTTGATAAAGATGCTCATGTGATCCTTGACGAGCTTGGCGGCCAAACCGATCGCGTCCTGCGGAGTGATCGCGGCATTCGTCCAGACATCGAGCGTCAGCTTTTCGTAATCGGTCATCTGACCCAAGCGGGCCGCTTCGACCGAGTAGTTGACCTTGCGAACCGGAGAATGCGTCGAATCGATTGGGATGTAGCCGATCGGAAGATCCTCGTCGAAGTTGCGGTCTGCGGCGACGTAGCCGCGGCCGTTCTTGACGCGCAGCTCGAGTTCGAGCTTGCCGCCTTCGCTGACCGTGGCGATGTAGACGTTCTTATCGAGCACAGCGATGTCGGCATCCTCTTCGATTTTCGCCGAGGTAACCGGGCCTGGTGTATCGACGTTGAGCGTGATCGTCTTCGGTTGGTCGGTATTGAGCTTGAGCGGCACCTGTTTCAGGTTGAGAATGATGTCGGTTGCGTCTTCGACGACGCCCGGGATCGGCGAAAATTCGTGCAGCACGCCCTCGATTTTCACCGCGGTGATCGCGGCTCCTTCGAGGGAACTGAGCAGGGCGCGACGCAGTGCGTTGCCGACCGTGGTTCCCCAACCGCGCTCGAACGGCTGCGCCGAGAATTTTCCGTACTTATCGGTGAGCGACTCGGGTTCGGCCGCCAACCGCTTCGGTTTCTGAAAGCCCTTCCACATAATTGCCCTTCCTTCCGGCCCGCGAATGTCGGGCCTCGACAGAGTAAATCAAGAATCCGTCTATGTTATTTCGAGTAGAGTTCGACGATGAGCTGTTCGTTCATCGGAGGCGTCTGCACGTCTTCACGGCGCGGCATGGCGACGACGCGCGCCTTGAAGTGCTCGCGGTCGATATCGAGCCACGGAGCAACGCCCTGGCTCTGCGAGAGATTGCGCGCCTCGAGCACCATCGCGTTCTGGTGCATCTTCTCGCGGAGCGCTACTTCATCGCCGACCTGGACGAGATAGCTCGGAATATTGACCTTTTGCCCCTTGACCTGCACGTGGCCGTGAAGAACCAGCTGACGCGCCTGCGAGCGCGAACCGGCGAGGCCCATGCGGTAGACGACGTTGTCGAGACGCCGCTCGAGCATGACCATCAGGTTCGAGCCCGTCGGCCCCTTGAGCCGTACCGCTTTCTCGAAGTAGCCGCGGAACTGGCGTTCGAGAAGGCCGTACGTGCGCTTTACTTTCTGCTTTTCGCGTAACTGCACGCCGTATCCGACCATCTTGGCTCGGCGCGCCTGGCCGTGCTGGCCCGGTACGAAGTTGCGCTTTTCAATAGCGCATTTTTCGGTGAAACACCGCAAGCCCTTCAGGAATAGCTTTTGGCCTTCCCGACGGCATAGGCGGCAAACTGCTTCGCGATGTCTTGCCACTTCGAGTTCTCCTTTGCACCTTGACGATCAGTTTACGGGTTGGCACCCCTTCGTCCTGATCAGTTCATTTCTCCGAATGCGTTTCCGTATGGCCGGCCTGAAGGCAGACCACACAAAACTCAATTAGACGCGGCGGCGCTTGGGCGGCCGGCAGCCGTTGTGCGGGACCGGCGTTACGTCCTTGATTGCGTTGATGTGCAGCCCTGCCGACGCGAGAGCGCGAACCGCGGACTCGCGGCCAGCGCCCGGTCCCTTGACGCGAACTTCGACCGACTTCATGCCGTATTGGTCGCGCGCGACGCCCGCCGCTGTGGCGGCGGCTTGCTGCGCGGCGTACGGAGTGCCCTTGCGCGAGCCCTTGAAGCCGACCGAGCCAGCCGATGACCAGCTGACGGCGCGTCCATCGGGATCGGTAAGCGTAACGATCGTGTTGTTGAACGTCGCCTGAATGCACACGATGCCGTGCGGCACGATGCGCTTTTCGCGCTTCTTGCGAAATTCTTTTTTGCGTTTGCTCGGCGCTGCTTTTGCTCCGGCTGCTGCCGGTGCTGCGGCTGCGTCCTGCGGCTTTTCTTTTGCCATTTCCTGTCCTCAGGGGCTAAAGCCCCTATTCGGTTCGCTTCGGAATGTCGGCCCCGAGGGTCCGACCTACAAATCCTTACTTGCGGGCCATCGTCTTCTTCTTCGCGGCGACGGCACCCTTGCGCGGTCCCTTGCGCGTGCGGGCGTTGGTGTGCGTCCGCTGGCCGCGCACCGGAAGATTGCGGCGATGACGAAGTCCGCGATAGGCCTGGATTTCGATCAGGCGGCGGATGTTCATCTGCGTCTCCTTGCGCAGATCGCCTTCGATACGGCCCTCAGACTCGATGGCCGTGCGAAGGTCGTTCACCTGCTCTTCGGTGAGCTCGCCGACTTTCTTGGTCGGATCAAGACCGACCTTTTCGGCAAGCGCGCGCGCGCGATGCTGGCCGATGCCGTAGATGGCCGTCAGGCCGATCCAGAGGCGCTTATTCGGATTGAGGTCCACACCTGCGATACGTGCCATTCTTCCTCCCTGCCTATCCCTGGCGCTGGCGGTGCTTTGGATTCGAACAGATCACACGCACGACCCCGCGCCGATGAACGATCTTGCACTTCATGCAGATTTTCTTGACCGATGCCCGAACTTTCATGTCCTGGTGCCGCCCTTCTTTGCTTCAGCGGCGAAAGCCGCCCTCGTTGCAGTCTTTACAGCACGGCGAAAGCCGCGCCTAGAAACCGGGCGCGGCGAATGGCGCGCCCCGCCAATAGAATCCTTACTTATACCGATACGTGATGCGGCCGCGCGTCAGGTCGTAGGGCGAAAGCTCCACAGCCACGCGATCACCGGGGAGGATGCGGATGAAGTTCTTGCGCATCTTTCCGGATATGTGGGCGAGCACCTGATGTTTGTTGTTCTCAAGCTCGACGCGAAACATCGCGTTGGGGAGCGGTTCGACTACCGTGGCCATCACTTCGATGGCGTCTTCCTTGCCACTGCCCTCTCCGGGCTTCTTCTTTTCCGGTTCCGGCCTTCTTGATCGAGCCATTTGTTCCTTTTTAGCGCGTCTACCAGACGGGGCCGGTTGCTTCGCGCGGCCGCGTCAAAATCCAGGGCCCATTGGCCGTGACGGCAACGGTGTGCTCAAAGTGCGCCGAGTCACTGCCGTCGGCCGTAACCGCCGTCCAATCGTCGTCCAGAACCTTCACCGCCGGACTGCCCGTATTCACCATGGGCTCGATCGCGAGGACCATGCCTTCCTGAAGGCGAGGTCCCTGTCCGGGCGGTCCGTAATTGGGAAGCTGCGGATCCTCGTGCATCTTGGTGCCGATGCCGTGTCCGACGAATTCGCGGACCACCGAGTAGCCGTTCTTTTCCACCCACTGCTGCACAGCCGCCGAAATATCGCCGAGACGATTGCCGGCTCGAACCTTCTCGATCGCGCGCTCGAGCGATTCGCGTGTCACGCGCAGGAGCTTTTCGCGCTCCGGCGCGATGTTGCCCACCGGAACGGTCAGCGCAGCGTCGCCGTAGTAGCCATCCATCACGACGCCGAAGTCCATCGAGAGAATGTCTCCTTCTTTTACCTTGCGCGACGCCGAAGGAATCCCGTGCACGACTTCTTCGTTGATCGAAGTGCACACCGAGCCGGGATACCCGCGGTATCCCTTGAACGCCGGCTTCGCCTTGTGCTGCCTGGTGTACTGTTCGGCGAACTGGTCGAGCTCTTTGGTCGAGATGCCCGGCTTCACCATCGCCCGCATCTTTTCAAGTACTTCCCACACGAGCAGGCCCGCGCGGTGCATCTTTTCGAGCTCGGCCGTCGATTTACAGATAACCATCGGCCTCCGTCACCGGCCTCAAAGTGCCCCGGCCAGAAACCCGGCGAATGATCTTCGCCAGCGCGTAACCAACCTCTTCCATCGAAGCAGAGGCGTCAACCACGTCCAGCACGCCTTTGCGCCAGTAGTAATCGGTCAGCGGGCGCGTCTGGCGCTCGTAAGCCGCGAGCCGCTCCTTAATCACTTCCGGCCGGTCATCGGGCCGCTGGATCAGCTTGCCGCCGTCGAAATCGCAAACGCCCGGCACTTTCGGCGGCGCTTCGTAAATATTGTACGTCTCGCCGTTCACGCTGCACGTCCAGCGGCCGGAAAGGCGTCGCAGGAGCCGTTCGGGCTCGATGCGAAACTCGATCACCACCGGCTTGCCCATCCCGCGCCACTCGAGCAATTTATCGAGCTCGACCGCTTGCGGAACCGTGCGCGGAAAACCGTCAAACACGCAACCATGGTCGCAATCGGCTTTCGCCAGACGCTCGGTGACCATTTTGGTCACAAGGGCATCGGGAACCAGCTCGCCCCGTTCCATCAGAGGCTTGGCCTCGAGGCCCGTGGCCGTTCCCTGCAGCACCGCCTCCCGGAGCATGTCTCCGGTCGACAGATGCGGCATGCCGTAGCGGCGCGCTAGCCGCTTCGCCTGCGTGCCCTTCCCGGCACCGGGAGGGCCCAGAAAAATAAATGCGCGTTCCAGAGCCATCTTGGAATGGGCGCCGATCTAGTTCCGGCGACCCCGTACGCGGCCCTTTCGCACAAACCCGTCGTAATTGCGCATCACCAACTGCGCTTCCAACTGCTGCACCGTATCCATCGCGACGCCGACCACGATCAGAAGCGACGTGCCACCGAAGTAGAACTGGACGCCCAAGCCGTCCAGGATCGGACGCCAGGTGTGTGTATCAAACCAGTTCCCAACCCAAGGCAAGTGCTGCAGGTGAATGCCCGAGATCATCCATTCCGGCAAGAGACAAACAAGAGCCAGATAAACGCCACCGACAAGCGTGAGACGCGTGAGAACTTTGTTGATGTATTCGGATGTGTTCCGTCCGGGACGGATGCCGGGAACAAACCCGCCGTACTTGCGCATGTTATCGGCAAGCTCGGTCGGGTTAAAAATGATCCCCACATAGAAGAACGCGAAGAAAATGATCAGCGACACATAGAGCAAGGTGTAAAGCGGCTCGCCCCATTGAATCGTCTGTCCAAGCTTCTGGAAAAACGGCGAATGGTTGCGCAGCACCAGCGCGATCGTCTGCGGGAACGTGAGAAGCGAGCTTGCGAAAATCGGCGGAATCACGCCGCCCGAGTTGACGCGCAGCGGCAGATACGTCATCTGGCCGCCCATCACCTTGCGTCCCATCACGCGCTTGGCGTATTGCACCGGGATGCGGCGCTGCCCGCTTTCAACCAGCACGATGAAGGCCACCACAACGATCATGAAGGCGACCAGCATCACCAGCACAGCGCCAGTGAACGCACCCCACTGCCCGTTGACCGCTTTGGTCCAGAGGTCATGCACGCCGCGCGGCAGACCGTCGACAATGCCGGCGAAGATGATCAGCGACATGCCGTTCCCGATGCCGCGGTCGGTGATCTGTTCGCCGAGCCACATGATGAAGGCGGAGCCCGTGGTGAGCGTCAGCACGGTCATCAGCGTGAAGCGCAAGCCCGGAACGTAAACCAGCGAAGCGCCGTTCAGGCTTTCGATTTCAAGAGCGCGCGCGATCATCAGCGACTGGAAGACGCTCAGGATGATCGTCAGATAGCGCGTGTATTGCGTGATCTTGCGGCGCCCGAGCTCTCCCTCTTTTTGCAGGCGTTCAAGGTAGGGCCACACGACCACGAGCAACTGGAGAATGATCGACGCGGTGATGTAGGGCATGATGCCCAACGCGAAAATCGTGAGGCGGCGGAAGTTTCCGCCGCTGAAAAGATCGAGAACACCGAGAAGCGAACCCTGGTTCTGATTAAAGAGCGTTTCAAGCGCGCCGGTGTTGATGCCGGGCGTGGGAATGAAGGCTCCGAGGCGATACACACCCAGCATGGCGAGCATGAACAGAACACGAGCTCGCAGGTCACCGGTCGTGAATATGTTTCGAAACGCCTCGATCAGCTTCTTCATTTCAGAACTTCGGCCTTCCCTCCGGCGCGCGCGATCTTTTCTTCAGCAGACTTGCTGAAGGCGTGCGCACGCACGGTCAAAGCAACTTTCAACTCGCCATCCCCCAAAACCTTCACGCCGTCGCGCAGCGCGCGAACGATGCCTTTGCCCGCAAGCGATTCGGGAGTGACCGTCTCGCCGGCCGGGAACGCGTTGAGCGTCTCGACGTTGACGACGGCAAATTCCTTGGGATTCGGGCTGCGGAAACCGCGCTTGGGCAGGCGGCGGTGCAGCGGCATCTGGCCGCCTTCGAATCCGGCGCGGCGGGAATAGCCTCGGCGTGACTGCTGTCCCTTGTTGCCGGCTCCCGACGTCTTGCCGAGCTTCGATCCCATACCGCGGCCGACGCGCACCTTGCGATGGCGCGAACCGCGAGCAGGCTTCAAATTCGAGAGTGTGTGCTTCATGCCTTTTCCTGACCCTGGATTTCCACCAGGTGATGCACTTTGGCGATCATGCCGCGAATTTCGGGCGTGTCGGGGCGCTCAACGACCTGCTGCATGCGGCGAAACCCCAGTCCGCGAATGCACTGGCGCATATCCCGCGTGCAGCCGATAAAGCTACGTACCCACTTGATTTTAAGCGTCTTATTCTTGGCGGTGGCCATGGTCTTCGGGAAACGGCGCTAGGAAGCAGCCGCTTTTTCCGCTCCCTTTTCGCGCGATTCGGCGACCTTGGCTGCATCTTTTAGATGCAAAAGGGCGTCGAAAGTCGCCTTGACGACGTTGTGCGGGTTGGACGTGCCGAGCGACTTGGTGAGCACGTTCTGAATACCCGCGACTTCCATAACGGCGCGCACCGGTCCGCCGGCGATCACACCGGTTCCTTCCGGCGCAGGCTTCAGCAGCACCTGGCCGGAACCATAGCGGCCGAGGACCTGATGAGGAATCGTCGAACCCTTCAGGTTGAGCTTGACCATGTTTTTCTTGGCCTGCTCGATGGCCTTACGGATGGCCATGGGAACCTCGCGCGCCTTACCCATGCCGAAGCCCGCGTGGCCGCCCTGGTCGCCGACGACAACCAGCGCCGAGAAACTGAGATTCTTTCCGCCCTTCACGACTTTCGTGACGCGGTTGATCGATACGACCTGGTCCTTGAGGTTCGCCTGATTGGTCTCAATTGGGCGGCGAATCGAAAGGATATCTTTGAGTTCTTGTTTCGCCATAAATTTTTTAGAACTTCAGGCCCGCCTCCCGGGCCGAATCCGCCAGAGCCTGCACGCGTCCGTGATACTGGTAACCGCCCCGATCGAAGACGACCTTTTCGATTCCCTTCGCACGAGCTCGCTCGGCGACGACCTTGCCCACAACTTTCGAAGCAGCGATGTTTCCGCCGCCCTTGATGATGCCGCGCACTTCCTTGTCGAGTGAGCTGGCGGCGACGATCGTATTGCCGGTGAGATCGTCGATCACCTGCGCGCGAATATGCCTGGTCGTGCGGTGCACGCAAAGACGCGGCCGCTCGGTCGTGCCCATGATCTTCTTGCGCATGCGGACATGAATGCGCCGCCGGTGCGCCTCCCGCGATAGTCTTCGAACCGGTGCTGCCACGTTGTTTCTCCCTGTTCTCGCACAGCCTCAGGGGTCAAACCCCTGCATGTCTCGCCGCGCGAAGGCCGGAGCCAAGGCTCCGACCTGCTAAAAATTGGGCGACCTTAAGCCGTCGTCTTGGCTCCGGCTTTGCCGGCTTTCTTCTTCAAGCGCTCGCCCGTGATGCGGACGCCCTTCTGCTTGTAAGGATCGGGCGGACGGAGACCGCGAAGATTCGCGGCAACTTGTCCGACCTGGCCCTTGTCAGCGCCTGACACCACAAGGTGCGTTTGCTTGTCGACAGCGATCTGAATGCCTTCCGGAATCGGAAACTCGA
>DATMLZ010000063.1:0-2771 GCA_035569955.1 Candidatus Acidiferrum sp. | reverse complement strand
GCGAAAGCAGGAAGGCATAGGACGGCCGAGGATGATGAGCGTCGTGAACCACCAAGTCGGATTCCGTAATGCCGTTCCCCAGCTGGACGACTTCAATGTCTCCGTCGGCCCTGCGCCGGATGCCCTTGTCCCGGTTCTTACCGAACACCAGCGGCTTGCCGTGCTCTAGCTGCATGATGTGCTCGCTGCGCGCGTCGCGCTCGGTGAGATTGAACCACGCGCCATCATTGAAGATGTTGCAATTCTGCAGAATCTCGACAAACGCGGAGCCCTTATGCGCGGCGGCATGCCTCAGCGTCTCTTTGAGGTGCTGTTGGAAGACATCGACAGAGCGAGCTACAAAGGTGGCCTCGGCCCCGATCGCGAGAGAAATGGGATTAAAAGGTCGATCCAGCGAACCGAAAGGCGAGGACTTGGTCTTCTTGTTGAACTCTGAGGTCGGCGAATACTGGCCTTTCGTCAAGCCGTAGATGCGGTTGTTGAAGAGCAGAACTTTCACGCCCACATTGCGTCGCAGCATGTGAATGGTGTGGTTGCCGCCGATAGAGAGTGCATCGCCATCGCCGGTCGCGACCCAAACTTCGAGGTCTGGGCGAATCGCCTTGATACCGGTGGCGACCGCAGGCGCACGGCCGTGAATGGTATGAAACCCGAACGTGTTCATGTAATACGGGAATCGGCTCGAGCACCCGATCCCTGAAACTACCACGAAATTTTCCCGCTTGATCCCGAGCTCCGGGAAAACCGACTGAACGGCCGAAAGAATCGCGTAGTCCCCGCAACCCGGGCACCAGCGAACTTCCTGGTCGGTCTGAAAGTCTTTTTTGGTGAGAGGCGTGATTGGCGGCAGCGTCGCAGTGCTCATGGGGAATTCTCTCCAAGAATCTCTTCAATCTTTTGCTCGACTTCCACCTGCTTGAACGGCCTGCCTTGAATTTTGTTGAGGCCAATGGCGTCGACCAGATATTTGGCACGCAAAACCCAAAGAAGCTGGCCCGTGTTGAGCTCCGGCACAAGAACCGTCTTGTATCGCTGCAGCACTTCGCCGAGGTTAGCCGGCAGCGGATTGAGATAGCGCAAGTGAACGTGGCCAATCTTACGGCCCAGCGCGCGCTGCGCCTTCAGCGCGGCCGTGATGGCGCCGTGCGTCGAGCCCCAGGCAACGATCAAAAGATCGCCTTCGGCGTCGCCGGCGGGGACTACATCCGGAATCTCCTGCACGATGGAGGCAACTTTCGCCGCGCGGATGCGCACCATGTTTTCGTGGTTGAGCGGCTCGTAGTTGATGTTGCCGGAAACGTCCTGCTTCTCGAGTCCGCCGACGCGGTGTTCAAGCCCCGGAGTGCCGGGAACGGCCCACGGACGCGCCAGCGTCAACGGGTCACGCTTGTAAGGCAAATAGCCGTTCGGAGAGTTGGCCTCCGTCTGAAACTTCACGGGGAATGCCGGAATTTCATCGACGTTGGGGATTTTCCAAGGCTCGGCCCCATTCGCAAGATAGCCGTCCGACAGAATGATCACCGGAACCATGTACTTGATAGCGATGCGGCTAGCTTCAACCGCGGCCCAAAAGCAATCGCTGGGCGTCGCTGCGGCAATAATAGGGATCGGTGCCTCCGAGTTGCGCCCAAAGAGCGCCTGCAAAAGATCCGCCTGCTCGGTCTTTGTCGGCAATCCCGTGGAAGGTCCGCCGCGCTGAATGTCGCAAATGACCAGGGGGATTTCCACGGCGACGGCGAGACCCAGCGCTTCCGTCTTCAACGCCATGCCCGGCCCCGACGTCGTAGTGATGGCGAGTGCACCCGCGTAAGCCGCGCCGATCGCGCTGGTGATCGCCGCGATTTCGTCTTCGGCCTGGAAGGTCATCACGCCGAAATCTTTGTATTGCGACAGCTCGTGAAGAATGTCCGACGCCGGCGTAATCGGATAGCTGCCCTGGAACAGCCGCAGCCCCGATTTTTGCGACGCGGTGACGAAGCCCAGCGCCAGCGCCTGGTTTCCGCTAAGGTTACGGTAAAAGCCCGGCGCGAGCTGCGCGGGCGGAATCTCGTAACTGATCTGAAATGCTTCCGTGGCTTCGCAATACGAGTAACCAGCCTTCATCGCCAGCTTGTTTGCTTCGACGAGCAGCGGCTTGTTCTTAAATTTCGCGTCAATCCACCGTACCGTCGGCTCCATCGAGCGGTTGTAGAGCCAGTAACACATGCCCAGCGCGAAAAAATTCTTGCACCGGCTGATAGACTTCGCGTCGATGCCCAGATGCTCGAGCGCGACTTTTGTCAGACGCTCCAGCTCCACGGCAAAGAGCCGGAATTTGTCGAGCGAATGATCCTCGAGCGGATTCGTCTTCGACTGCGCTTTGCGCAAGTCGTTTTCCGTAAAGGCATCGGAATTTACGATCAGTATCCCGTTGGCCTTAAGGTCCGCGACATTCATCTTCAGCGCCGCCGGATTCATGGCGATCAAAACATCCACAGAATCGCCCGGCGTGTACACGTCGCTCGAAGAAAAATGAAGCTGGTATCCGCTGACGCCCGGCAGCGTTCCGGCAGGGGCGCGTATTTCCGCCGGAAAATCCGGGAACGTAGCAATATCGTTGCCGTACAGCGCGACGGTATTGGTGAATTGGCTTCCGGTAATCTGCATCCCGTCGCCGGAATCGCCAGCAAAGCGGATGACCGCGCGATCAATCACCTCGCGTTTGTGCTTGACCGGAGGCGTTTCAATCAAAGTTGACATAGTGACCAAGGCTCCGCTGTAACTGAACTCCC
>DATMLZ010000062.1:0-8904 GCA_035569955.1 Candidatus Acidiferrum sp. | reverse complement strand
ATGACAGCGAACATCGAGAGGGAACGCAGCGCGGTCACCAAGCGCGTGCAGAATCGGCCTCCCCCGCGACCGAAGGGGCAGACGATCAAGCGCGGCGCCTAAGCCGCGGTCTGCGCGATCCCTATCGCGATAAATATGAGCGAGCTTTCTGCCGAGAGGGCCATGTACGCGCGAAAACTGGAAGCGACTGCAGTGATTGCGGGAGAGCGGCGGCCGGTGCCGCTCGACTGGCTCGACAGCTTCTGCATGCGCAATTTCACCGGCTCGGCGGAATTTGACGACACACTGCCGACCGGCGAAGGCCGCCTGGAAGCGGGATTATTGGTACAGCCCGAGCGCCTCGCTCAGGCGATGGGCGACTGGCTCAGCAAGCGCGGGAAGGGAAACGGCCATCCCGTGGTCATTGAGCTTCGACAGATCGATTGAGCCGAAGCCGCTACTTTTTCGTGGCGTCGAACAAGCCGTCCGCGCGGCCTTCAACGATCATATGGCCATGGGCCGAATTGCCGTCAACCCAGCCGGCCAGGTGCGCACTCGCCTGCATCGTGTCGTTCATCCACGTGCACGGAAAAGTGATTTCCACGTATCCATCGCGCCAGATTCCTTGCACGGGCAGACCCTTGCCCATGTCTCCTGACCAGGTGCCGGTCAATTTATCGGCGTCACGCGCCAGAGTCAGCGTGCCGGTGACACTACCAGCATCGCTCGTGTATTTCACATCCCACGTGCCGGCCGCGTCCGAGCCGTTCTTCACGATCGTCGCAGCGTTGGTGATGGTTATGTTCGAAAAGTAGGCTTCTTCGGCAGGATAGCCCCACAACGCGACGCTGCCGTGCAAATCTTGACCGCGCAGACCATCGACGACCAGCGCTGGCTCGGGTGAGCCGTTCAGATAAAGGCGGGCCGAGCGGCCTTTCACTTCGATCTTCACATGGGTCCATGTATCAAGTTGCAGCGGCGCATACGACTCATATACAAACGGCCATTCGCGCCGCAGTTTGTACCAGCCAAAATCGGGCTCCGAGGTGTACTGGACCACGTGATTGCGCATCGACTGGCTGTCGGAATCCGCGTTGCCCGGCCGCAGGTAAAACAGCTCGTAGCGCGAGCCGTCGGTCCGCGCTCGAAAGGCGACGCCGAAGAACCCGGGCATGCGCATCCCCGGGGGCGGTGGGGGGATATGCAGAGCGACGTCCGCTTCAATTGTGCCGTCCTGAAAGTCGGTCCCCGGCAGGAGAGCGAAGCCATCCTTGTTCTGGTCAACATTGGTGACCAGCACGGCCTTGCGGCCCTTGAATTCGACTGCCTTCACCGCGACGTTTGGGCCTGTGATGCCCGTGGCGTCCTTGAGGGGGAATTTTTGGACGGCCGGAGGTTGACCGAATGCAACGGGTGCCGCCAGAGACACGAAGATACCGAGCGCTGCAAAAAACGCTTGATGGCCGCGCCGCATAAAATCCTCTTTTTTAGTGGTTTTGTAAGAAGAGCCGGTGCCTCCCACGAATGATTGGGGCGTTGCATCGGTCACCGCAAGAAGATCCCGGCTCTGCCCATTTGACGTGAAGCTGTCGGGGAGGGTTAGCAGGCGAAACGAAGATTTTTTACCTGTCGAAACGCCCGCCCGTGCAGTTAGCGGCTGGCCGAGGGCGCCGACTCGTGGATCTTGCGCAAGAGCAGTGCCTTGATCTTCGGGACCGCCTCCTGCGCGGCCGCTTCACCGGCGGCGACAAGCTGGGGGGTCCTTGCGAATTCGTCCCAGAGGATATGGTGAACGTTCGGCTCGATCAGCACATCCGTCGCCGCGCGCCAGGACTGCACGGCCGACGATTGCAGGATCGAAAACGAGCGGCTGATGATTTCGATCGTATTGCGCGGCGCCGATTGCAAGAGTCCCGGCTCAAGATGAACGGCGATGACGATGTCTGCGCCGAGCTTGCGCGCGGCGACCGAGGGTACAAGCTCGGTGAGAAAGCCGTCGACAAGCGTCCGGCCGTTACATTCGACCGGAAGAAAAAGCCCGGGGTATGCGCAGGAGGCCCGCAGGGCCGGCCCGATTTCACCCTCGGTGAAGTAGACGGTTTGGCCTGAAATCAAGTCCGTTGCAACAATCCCCAGCGGAATCTTCATCTCCCTGAAAAGGTGTTTGGTGGTGAATTTGTGCAGATAGAATTCCAGGCGCTCGTTGGAGGCCATTCCCATGCGGGAAAGCGTCCAGCGCCCGAAATCGCGGAAGCGGGTCTCGGCGCCTTGGCGTTCCATTTCGCCGAGCGACGTGCCGCTGGCGTATGTGGCGGCCACAAGCGCACCGACGCTTGTGCCGCAGATCACATCGACGGGAATATTGTAGGCTTCAAGGACGCGCAGCACACCGATGTGCGCGATCCCGCGGGCAAAACCGCCGCCCAGCGCGACACCCACGCGAGGCAGGCGCTCGTCACCGGCGTAGGCAAATGCACGGAAGGCGTCCACCGCCTTACGAAAGAGGTTTGGCGACTCGCCCGCTCCTACCTTGGGCGTAGCGCCCGCGTCTTTGCCGTTCTTTTGCAAGCTTTTCACCCCGGCGAAAGGCTCGCCTTACCGCTGCTCCCTTCTCAACTTATAGCGCAATTGCTGATCGCGCGTCACTCCGGTTGACCCGGCCGTGCGGGTTTTGTAACCATGTCGGAGCGATCAACGAGGCGTCGCCTTTCTTGCTGGCGACGAAAAATAGATGAAGAGACGAATCGATAAGGTTACCGTCCTCGGAGCGGGAACAATGGGCGCGCGCATTGCCGCGCATTTGGCGAATGCCGGAGTTCCTTGCTATCTGCTCGATATTGTTCCGCGCGAACTGACGCCGGACGAAGAGCGCAAAGGTCTGACGCTGGAGAGCCCGGCCGTGCGAAATCGGATCGTGCTCGCCGGACTTGAAGCGGCAAAGAAATCTCGCCCTGCGGCATTCTTCACGCCGGACGTGGCGCGCCTGGTCAGGCCCGGAAATTTGGAGGACAACATCGCGTGGTGCGGCGATGTCGACTGGATCATCGAGGTCGTCGCTGAAAATCTGGAGGTCAAGCGCAAGTTGCTCGAGCGCGTCGAGGGCGTGCGCAAGCCGGGAACGATTGTTACGTCGAACACATCCGGCTTGCCGATTCATCTTGTCGCCGAAGGACGCTCGGAAGACTTCCAGCAGAACTGGGCGGGCACGCACTTTTTCAATCCGCCGCGCTACATGAAACTGGTCGAGCTGATCGCGGGCCCGAAGACCAAACCGGACGTTGTCGAAACGCTCGACGAATTCTGTGATCGTCGGCTGGGCAAAGGCGTCGTGCCGGCGAAAGACACGCCGAACTTCATCGCCAACCGCATCGGCACATTCTCCATACTCAGCGCAATCACGCAGATGCTGGCGCTCGATATGACGGTCGAGGAGGTAGATTCCTGCACTGGCCCGGCGCTCGGGTGGCCGAAGTCGGCAACGTTTCGCACGGCAGATCTTGTCGGCCTCGACGTGCTCGCGCACGTGATTCGCAATATCTATGGCAACGCGCCCCAGGACGAATCGCGCGAGCTGTATCGCGTGCCGCCGCTGGTCGAAGAAATGATGAAGCGCGGCTGGTTGGGTGAAAAGACCGGGAGCGGCTTCTACAAGCGCGTCAAGAAGGGCGACGAATCCGAGATCCTCACGCTCGATTGGAAAAAAATGGAATACCGTCCGCGCGAGAAAGCGCGGTTTGGTTCAATAGAAGCGGGCAAGGCCGTCGAGGATACTCGGACGCGCATCCGGGCACTGCTCGGACCGGCGCTCGAAGGTAAAGAGGGCGACAAGGCCAATCAATTCTTGTGGGCGGCTCTCGGCGGGACGTGCCTTTACGCTGCGCGGCGCGTGCCGGAAATTGCGGACACGATTGTCGATGTCGATCGCGCGATGCGCTGGGGTTTCGCGTGGGAGCTTGGGCCGTTTGAGACCTGGGACGCGGTCGGCGTCGAGCGGATGGCGAAGACGCTTGAGCGGGAAGGCAAGCCGATTCCGCCGGTCGTCACGAAAGTACTTGCGTCGGCCGGGAAATCGTTTTACGCGAGCGAAAAGGGCGCGACGAGCTATTTTGACTTGGGCGCGGCAGCGATGAAGCCCGTCGCGGAGCCTGCCGGGATTTTGATTCTCAAGTCACTGAAGGATCGAACGCCTGTCGTGCAGGAAAACACCGGCGCGAGCCTCATCGATCTGGGCGACGGCGTGCTCTGCTGCGAATTCCACACCAAGATGAACGCGATCGGCGGCGACATCCTTGCCATGATCCACGCCGGCGTGAAGCGGGTGGGCGCTGATTTCGACGCCATGGTCATTGGCAATCAGGCGACGAATTTTTCCGCAGGGGCGAATTTGCTCTTGCTGCTGGTGAGCGCGCAGGAAGCCGAGTGGGACGAGATTCATCTCGCGGTGCGCCAATTCCAGGGTACGACGTTGGCGATCAAGTACGCGCGTGGTCCGGTGGTTGTGGCGCCCGCCGGATTGACGCTGGGAGGTGGATGTGAAATCTGCCTGCACGGCGCGCGGATTCACGCGGCCGCTGAAACGTACATGGGCCTTGTGGAAGCCGGCGTCGGCTTGATTCCGGGCGGAGGCGGCAGCAAGGAGATGCTCATCCGCGCCAGCGAACACGCCGCAGCTGGCGAGGATCTTGATCTGTTTCACGCGCTTAAGCCGGTCTTTGAAAATATCGCCATGGCCAAGGTTTCGACCAGCGGCGAAGAAGCGCGCTCGCTCGGCTATTTGCGCCCGCCTGACCTGGTGGCGATGAATCGCGATCGCCAGATTGCCGACGCAAAGCAAACGGCGCTGGGCATGGTGCGCGCAGGGTATCGTCCGCCGGCGCAGCCGGAAATTCGCGTACTTGGCGAGGAATTTCTCGCGGCCGCCAAACTTGCGATTCACATGATGGTGCGCGGCGGGTATGCTTCCGAGCATGACGCGCTGGTGGCGCGCAAGTTGGCTTACATTTTGGCTGGTGGCGCGATCACCTCGCCGCAAACGGTGAACGAACAGTATGTGCTCGATCTGGAGCGCGAAGCGTTCGTCAGCCTGTGCGGCGAACGCAAGACGCTCGAGCGCATCGCCCACACCCTGAAGACAGGCAAGCCCCTGCGGAATTAGCCGTCCAGCCGAGGCAACTGTTTCGAGCAACCCAGGCTCTTAAACTCTGTCTTTTTCGGCGGGCGCAGCCGCCTTATACTCACACGCTTGGGTTTTTAGGGAGCGTTGGGCGGGTTGCGGCAGGTTTCCCGGGAATGCGGCGATTTCCAATCGTTCGAATCCCTTAGAAAATCAAACGGGAGCTTTGATGAAACGCAGTTCTGGCAGCAAGCTAAGTCTGTGCTTACAGACGATGGTCGTCGCGGCAATCGCGGCACTGGCCGCGTGTGGAAACAACGCGAACAACACGAACGGCCCGGCGCCCAATCCGGTTTCAACTTCCGGGGCTGCGGTGATCTACCCGCAAAATCCGAGCGTTCCGGCTGGCGGCACAATCGACTTTCTTGCCAACTTGCCTGGTTCGGCCAGCGCTACTTTTGTTTGGGCCGCGAAAGGCGGCTCGATCACTTCGAGCGGCGTTTACACGGCGCCGACAGCTCCAGGCAGCGCGACGATCACGGCAACCTCCGGAAATTTTACCGGCACAACGACAGTGACGATTACGTCGGCGCCGCTCAGCGGCGTTGTGATGAATCCGGCCGCGCTTTTCGTGAACGCCGGAAGCACCGTGGCGATTTCCGCCATGGTTGGCGGGCAACCTGCGACCGTCACCGAGTGGGACGTGAACGGCTCCCCCAACGGCGATACGCTTCACGGCACGATCGATAATTCCGGCAATTACACTGCGCCGCCCACTCCTCCGCCCGGCGGCACGACGACCATCACGGCGCGAACCGCGGCCGGAACCGGCAATTCTGCGGTGACGGTTGTCTTCTCCAAGCTCTCGCTGAACGGTCCATACGCGTTTTCCTACGCCGGCCAGGATCCGAAGGGATTTCTGAACGTCGCGGGCAGTTTCACGGCGACCGGCTCAGCCGGCACGATTTCGAATCTGGTCGAGGACGTAGCGGCAGCCGACATTACGCCAAAGACGGCCACGGGCGGAACCGGAACGTTCGCCGTTGCGCCGGATGGAACGGCCAGCGCCAAACTGAGCGACGGCTCAACGTGGGAGTTCGTCATCACTGGCAACACCGCCGCCAACGCAGGCAAGCCCGCCCAAGAAGCACTGCTGGTTCGTTACGACACGGCAGGGAGCGGCAGCGGAACGATCAACCAGCAGGATCCCTCCGTCGTGAATTTGCCGATGCCATTCGGCACCTACACCTTCGGCTTCTCGCAGCAGAACACGATCGGCAAGATCTTCGAGGCCGCCGGAAAGTTCGAATCGAGCGGCCTGATCGGGAATACCGGCTCACTGACGCCCGCCGAATGGGACGTCAACGTCGCCGGCACGGTCCTTTCGCAAGATGAAACGCTTTCAGGTTCGTTTGCCTCCGACTCGAACAATCCCAATTCGGGCCGTGGCGTGATGATTCTCACGACGCGGGCCGGCACCTTCAAGCAAACTCAGTATGTCTTCGCATTTTACGTTGTGGACATAACCCACTTAAAAGCGATTGAAATCGACGGTACGACCTTTGCAGAAGGCGATATCTTCAACGCGCCCAATACGAACGGTCTGTTCTCGACTGCTTCTCTCCAGAAGGGCAACTACGCGTTCACCCTGCAGGGCGCAAGCAAGACCGGCCCTTATTCGCAGGGCGGAGTTTTCATTTCAAACGGCACCGGTCAATTGAGCGGCGGCGAAATGGATGTGAACGGCGGCGTCGGCAACATAGCCCTGGACGCGTCGGTCGGAACCGGAACCTACACCGTCGATGCGACGCTCGGGCGCATTAGTCTCACGATCACCGCGTCGGCGGGGCTCAAGACGGTGGGCACATGGACGTTTGCCGGCTACCAGACCGCGAGCGGCGCGATGATCATGGTCGAAACCGACACGATCAATTTCCAGACCGTCATGCTCGGGACGGCCTTTACGCAAACCAGTACGAACGGCCTGCAAAACGGCTATGCGACGAATCTCACCGGCACGAGTGGCACAACCGAGGAAGATGTCGCCGGGGAATTCGCCGTGAGCAACGCGGCGATTTCAACCGGTACCCTCAACTCGAACATCCTGGGCAGCGGTCAACGCACCGGCGTGCCCATCACCCAGGCGCTTATCGTCTCGCCGAGCACGTCTGGCCGCGGGACGGCTACAATCACAACGAGCGCCGAAAATTTTCCGCTGGCCTATTACGTGATCGACGGCAACACCGCGCTCCTCCTTGAATCGGACGCTTCGCGCAATATGGTTGGTACACTGGTGCGCCAGTATTAGCGACCTGGATTTGCGTTAAACGATCCAGGGATTGAACAGCGGCACTCCGGTCGCTGCAACATCCTTTGCATTCCGCGTCACGAGCGTGAAGTCGTGGTGAAGCGCCGTGGCCGCCAGCAACCCGTCGATCACCGCGAGTGGTGCCCCCTGCAGTGCGGCTTTTGCCGCTAGCCGTGCCCAACGGTCGGCTATGGCGCGATCGATCCCAAGAATTCGGCCCGCGAAGCGCAAAGAGAGGTGGCCGTCGAGCCACGTTTCGAGCGCGATGCGCTGCACAGCGTCCCTGACGAGCGACGCACCTTTGTGGATTTCTCCGACCGTCAAAACGCTGAGATGCAGCAGATTTTCGTCGGTTGCGGCGATCCACGACGTCACGTTGGCGGCAGGCGCGGGACGCACGAGTTCTGAAATGACGCTCGTATCGAGTAGGAATCCGCTCACAGTTCAACTCCGCGTCCGTTGTCCGGATTGGGTTCGAGATCGATATCGGTCTTGGCCAGGGGGGATTGAGCGAAAAAGTCGAGCAGGCTCGCCGGCTGCTTGTCGCGGGCGAGCAGACGCTCAAACTCCTCTGCAGGCAGCACGACGACCGCATCCTTCCCTTGTCTTGTGACCCACTGGGGGCCCTCAGCGCGCGCTTTACGGAAAAGTTCGCTGAAGCGAGCCTTAGCGGTCTGAAGTTGCCAACGCTTCTGTTCTTCAGTTCGTTGTCGCCGCTTTTTCGCTGTGCCTTTGGCCATTAAAAACCTCATCTGACTAGTCTGACCAGTTTATGATCCTGGCAGCTGCGTCGTCAAGGCCCGAACACCGCGCCGTGAAACTACCTGTCCGCCCGTCCACCTGATCGCGCCTCGGAAAACCCGGAATTGCCAACGAAAGATAGCCGTTCGAAATTCCGATTCTCCCCGGAGCGCTCCGCGGTCTGTGCGACATCGACCTGATCGCCGGTTCAACTGGCCTTTGGGCACAAGGCGCGGGCGCGGGTACTTTCGTACCATTGTCGGGGAAGCTCTAGTACTAGGAAAATTTACGTAGATACGGGCCATCGCTCATTGATCGAGACGTCTAGCCAAGAGGAATCAGAAATGACGCTTTCAAAAGAGACCCTGGAAGCCGCGAGTCCCGCCGCGAAAGCTTCCGCCCCAGCTACGGTTGCGCCGCCAAAGTCCCCTGACCTCAACCGCCTCCGAGCAGACGCCGTTTCACTCGACGTGCCTGTTCGGGTACACGGTTCGCGGGTCACCGAGGTCGTTCGCGGAGTCACGCCGCATACCGAGCCCTTCGAGGAGGAGACGTCTACGATGATCGTCTTCCCGCAGGGCGGAGTGGTGCGCATGTCAACGGCTGTGAGCGTCGGCCAGATGCTCGTGCTGACCAACCAGAAGACCAAGCAGGACGCGATCTGCCGGGTCGTGAAGGTCCGCGCCAATTCGAATACACAGTCTTACGTCGAGGTGGAGTTCACGCACCGCCAGGCCGGGTATTGGGGAGTCCATTTCCCGGC